>NZ_CP120984.1 GCF_030719215.1 Streptomyces sp. Alt3
GTGAGGGTGGTGTCGCCCACGGTCAGGGTGAGTTCGGGGGTGCCGAACGCGACGGCGACGGGGCCGGTGCAGGTCTTGAGGTACGTGGAGAGGCGGGTCAGGACGCTGGCGGGAATGAGCGTGGTCAGGGTGTGGTCGGCGGCGGTCGCCGGGTGGTCGGGGTGCGGGGTGGCGGGGACGTCGGCGACGGCGAAGCGGTAGCGGTCGGTGGCCGAGAGGTTGAGCGTCTGGCCTGTGAGGGTCATCTGTACGGCCGTCAGCGTGGGGAGGGTGTCGTCCTTTCCGGCGGCCGGGAGGACGCGCTGGAGCTGGCGGTAGAGCTCCTGGGCGTCGAGGTGGGCGGCGGTGGGCGCGGGCTTCTTCGCTGGGGCGAACTCGCCCACGGGGAGCGCGGTGACCGGGACGATGAGGTGGTCGGTGCTCAGGAGGTCCCCGGCGAGCGTGAGCGTGGTGCGCTCTGCGGTCGCCTTCGTCTCCCCGGCCACCATCGCGGTCAGCGTCTTCTTGAGCTGGGCAAGCGGGAGCAGTGAGGCCCCGGCCCGGGTGACGGTTGCGTCGGGCACGGTGACGGAGACGGCGGTCTCCCAGTCGTGGGTGCGCAGGGTCAGGCCGGTGTCGTCGGCCTCGATGAGCACACTGGACTGGGCCGGGGTCTGGGCGCACACGGTGCCGAATCCGGCGATCTTGAGCGCGTCGGCGAGCGGGCCGTAGGGCGCGGTGACGTGCGCGGTCGCGGTGGGGGTGGGCTGCTCGGACATGGGTCTCCCTTGGGTGTGGGTAGGGGGTTGCTTTGTGTGGTCGGCTGCCACTGCCGACCAACAAGACAAGTGTATCCCGCTACGCCGACATCCGGGGTGGTTTTCGGTGCGTTTCCGCAGGTCAACCCATACGAGTGGGGCGGGGGCGGGGGGTTGGCGGGGTGCCGCGCCCGTGCCGCGCAGCGGCATGGGCGTCGTCCGGCAGCGCGGAGCGCTCGGGGTGGCGCGGAGCGCCGCCCCGCTCGGCCGGACGGTCCCGCCGTGGGGAGCGGAGCGGACCCGGCGGGGAGGGTGGTGGGGTCGAGCGCGCGGAGCGCGCGGCCGGGGAGCGGAGCGGACCGGCGGCCCCGGCATCCTCGGGCGTGAGAGGGCGGAGCGCTCGGTCCGGGGAGCGGAGCGGACCGGGCACGTCCCGCAGGGGTGAGGAGCGCAGCGGATCACCCCTGCACGCGGCGGCGCGTCAACCCCCCGCCCCGCCCCACTCGTGATGAACGGGCCGTCAGGCCCGGTGCGCCCCAGGGCCGCCAGGCTCCGGGCTGGGCCGTCAGGCCCCCGCCCCGTCGCGCTTCGCTGCGCCGGGGGCGTAGTGCGAGCGCGTCAATGGTCTCTGCGGGTTCGGGGATCGTCAGAGGCCTGTGCCAAGCTCGCGCCATGACCACCGCATCCACAGGCGACGGGTACGAGATCAGCCCCGAACTCGCCCAGCGCATCGCCGAGATCACCCCCCAACAGACCGAGGCCCTTGCTGCGGCCATCAGCCAAATGCAACCTGCACTGGCTTTCATGGGTGAGGAGGTGTCGGCAGGGATCACTAACGTGATCCAGCCGGCCCTTCTTCGACTTCTCGCGGATGCTGTCGGAGGTCAGCCTCCCCGTACTGGACACCTCGTGGGCGGACCATCTGATCGAATCCGTGCAGGGCCTGCGTCTGAGCGACAGCGCCTACGCGGGCATAACGGACACGCTGGCCCACGTCGCGGAGATGGCAGCTTCTCTGGACCTGGATGCCCATCTCCCGGGTGATGTGGATGGCGACCTGGAGGATCTTGGGGGGCAGGGTGTCACGTTCGCGACGGCACAGGGCGCAGGGCTGTCCCGGGAGACGCAGCGCAAGTTGGCGATGTACTTCGTCGCGACCTGGGTGTTCCTTGTGTTGATGCAGGGGATGGTGCAGAGCGAAGCGGTGAAGGAGCTGCTTGAGAATGCCGAGCTGGCTCTTCCGATTGCCGCGGCTGCGATGGTCGTGACGGGCCGCCAGTTCGACAAGCTGTTCCCGCCGCCGGGCGACGACGAAACCGCGGAGTAGCCGCACGGCCACCACGCGGCGCGAAGCCCCCCGGAATGCTGAGGTCGGGGGGCTTCCAGTGCGGGGCGCGGACTCGTACCAGCAGAGCGGGCGGATCATCTGGGACGCTGTGGACGCCCGAGTCGTCGCGCGCGAAGAGGTCGAGCCGATTTCCCTCTCCCGGGCCGCCTGCTCCTAGGTCGTGATCGGGTCGGGTGACGTGCGCACTAGTCCTCCTGGACCTATGCGTCGGTGGTCGTGAGGGCGGCGGCGACGTCGCCGGGCGGCGGGGTGATGCCCCCGGCGAGGTAGCGCACACCGTCGCCCTCAGAGGGAAGCGCTGCACCCCGGGCGATCGGGTGGCGGCGGGACGACGCGGTGCGCCACCCATACCGCTCGTCCCACACCAAGGCGGGAGCCGGGGCCTGGTCGCCGTCCAGCACGAGTGCGGCGACGACCAGGTCGTCGGCGGGGTGCTGGACATCGGGCACGGCCTCGGTGGTGGTCCAGCCGGCGCGGTGCAGGGCGGCGGCGACGTCGGCCAGGTACGGGGCGGCGCGGCGGGCGCGCAGGACGGTTTCGGCGCGTGCGGTGGCGCGGCGGACCTGTCCGGCGGGGTAGCCGAGTTGGGCGGCGGCCTCGGCGGGCGTCAGGTCCGGGTCGGCCTCGATGCGGTCGGCGATGCGGTCGGCGCGTAGCCGGGTCAGGGCGTCCTGCCCGGTGTTGCGGTGGACACCGAGGCGGGTGGTGACGGTGGCGGCGCTGATGGTGGGGTCGGCGTCGAGCAGTTCGGCGACGCGTGCGGTGACCTGGTCGCGCGGGACCTGGTCCCCGGTGTGCCGGGGCCGGCCGGACTTGGGCGCGGCGTCGCCGGGGCGGCTTTCCTGGAAGGCGCGGACCGCGTGGCGGGGCCAGTGCTCGACCCCGCCTGCCTCGACCCGGGCCGCGGTGAGGGCGGGGTCGTTCTTGTACGTCTTCCAGGAGTCCGGGGCCACCTCGATCAGGGCCGCGCACTCGCGGCGGTCCAGGAGGTCGCCGTCGTTGTCCTCCTCCGGGAGCGGGGGGACTGGCTTGCCGAGGAGGTAGGCGTCGACCTGCTCGCCGTCGTACAGCCGCGTACGGGAGCCCTTCGAGCTGATCGGCTTCGGGAAGCCGGGGGCGTCGTAGGGCTTGAGGCGGGTGTAGTGGTCAATGCCGACCCCTTGGTGCGCGGCGAGGTCCGCCAGGGTGCGCACGAGGTGGTGACGGCCTGCTCTGATCACGGGGGTGCTCCTCCAGAACTCTGTGTCGAACGACGGTAGCGGCCCTGAACCTGGGCCGGTGGGCGGTAGGCTGCGGGTGGGCCCCCTTCGGGGTGGTTGCCTTGCGGCCGGTACCCGTGCCACCCGTCTCACCCCCGTGGGCGGACTGAGGGTGCCGGCCTTTTACGTCCCGGCGGTGCCCCGCGCTGCCCGCTGACCGTGCGGTCAGCGGGGCGGGCTGCGGACCGGTCCGCCCCCGGCAATTCCGGTTCTTGCGGTGATTTCACATCCAGTCTTCACCGGCGAGAATCTTGTTCACGAGGGAGCGGGATCCCCCGAGGTTCACCGCGAGATCAGTTGCCGTGATCTGCCCGGCGCGCCCGATGATGCCTTCGTGCTTGGCAGCTCGCATGCGACCACCTGCGATCGTGCGCCACATCCTGGCCCGCGCTTCGTAGGCGCGGGCCATGATGTGCGGGGCTCCGAGCTGCTTCACGTCGTCGCCGCTCTCGTTGAGCGCGTGGGCCAGATCGATGGCGCCCTGGGTGGCAGAGACGAGGGCGCTCTCCGCATCGTCGTGTTCCTCGATCTCGATGCGGTCGCCGACGCGAACGACGCTGTAGTAGGCGCCGGTCCGCGAGTCGGTCCGTGTTGCTGCGAAGTCCATGTCCAGGCGGTTGGCCGGCCAGGAGAACGTGATGTCGGTCGTGGGCTCTTCTGTGGCACGCATGCTCTCTGCCATCTGGTGCAGCATCCAGCGCTGGGCATCCGTCTCGGTGTCGACAGTGAAGAACTCGGTGCCGCCGTTGACCGACTCGATGATGACGATTTCCTGGCCGGCGCCGGTGATCCCACGGCTGTAGGACTCGTCGATCCAGGTTCGCTCCTCAGCGATGACGACGTCCTCCCGCGTGATGCCGGTGACCTCTTCTGCGGTGACGGTCTGCACGGTGCCTCCACGGCGCGTTGATGGTCGACCTCGCCGACCTATGCGCACCAAGGTAGACACTCGACCGGTTAGTGTCAACCATGGTAGGCAGAGCGGTCTGGCAACGCCTGCTCTCCCCCGAGCATCGAGCGGCGCTTGCTGGCCTCGGTGGCGACTTAGACGCCGTAACCGGTGCGCTCCCTACTGCCTGTCGCCGACCGGTGGGACATCGGCTTCGGTGGCGTCCAGGCGGAGCCGTTCGTAGCGCAGCGGGTGGCGCCACACGCCGTGGTCCTGCGACACGTCGGCGCTGAACTCCGCGACGAGGGCGGGCGCGACGAGGACCGGTTCCAGGGGGGTGCGGCTGTTCCAGGACGCGGTGAACCGGACGCCGGTCCACGGGTGGTCGGGGCCGGCCGCGGTGAGGTGGTCGGCGACCTCTTGGGCCTGGCCGGGTTGCAGCGGGGTCGTCTTGCCCACCAGACGTAGACGACCGGCGGTGTCGTAGCGGCCCAGCAGCAGGACCAGGGGGCGGTGCAGGGAACCGGTAATGCCGCCGATGATCGCTTCGGTGGTGTTCCGGCGGCGGACCTTGGTCCAGCCACGCACGCCCGGACGATAGCGGCCCGCCAAGCTCTTGACCACCACACCTTCGACACCGGGAACATCGGTCCACTCATGCAGCCACTCGTCCGCGACCACTGCGTCCGTGGTCGACGGGCACAGCGTCCACGGCGGCACCAGCCGGTGGTTGGCGAACAAGGCTTCCAGGACCTCGCGGCGGCGCGCGAACGGTTCGTCCAGCAGCTCCTGGCCGTCACGCTGCAGAACGTCGAACGCGATGAAGTGGGCGGGCATCTCGGCCGCCAGGGCGCGGGCGTTGCGGCCGGCGGTCGCACGGCGTTGCAGGGCCGTGAAACTCAGCTGGTTGTAGTGGTCGAGCACGGCGAGCTCGCCGTCCAGGACGAGACCAGCCGGGAGGCCGCGTGCGGCGGCGGCAAGCTCGGGGAAGCGGTCTTGCATGAACGCCCCGCCCCGGGTCTGCAACAGCACCGGGTCACCCTCGCGCAGCGGCGTGAAGATCAGCGCCCGGAACCCGTCGAACTTGGGCTGGACCGCCATCTGACCGGATCCGGCGCCGAGCGGTGGGAGGGACTCGCGGGCGCGGGCGAGCATCGGCTCCACAGGCGGCCTCAAGACCACGCGGGCCTCCCTCCAGGCGGTCAGTTGCTTGGGGTGTCAGGAGTCGGGGTGTGCGTCCGTCTGGAGCCTCCACGAGCCCCCGGGGCAGCCGGCGGGGAGGGGCGGGAAGCGGTGGCCTTTCACGTCGGTGCTCCAGTGGTGGCCCGCACCGCAGTCACACTCGTAGATCCCGCTCTCCGGCACGACCTCGCCCGGATGCCACGACCTCTGTTCCTCGCTCATGTATCCGGTGTACGACGCCCCGCCGTAGGACGCGACTGCGGGAGTGCCCGCTGCCCGTCAGCCTCGCAGTCCGGTATCCGGTCGGCAGACCTCGCACGGCTCGATGTCCGGCTCTGCGAGCGCCACCATGGCGTCCTCGCGGGAGATCAGGCCCACTTGGTCCGGGTAGGTGGCGCAGCCTCCGCGGTGGAGCAGGGCGGTCGACGAGGAGCGTTGCGGCTGGATCTTCCACGACATCTCGGCGCGTGCCCGCTCGCGGCGTGCCCGTTCCTGGGCTTCCTGGGTCTCCAGCTCCCGGACGCGGCGCTCGGTCTGTCCGACCTGCCAGCGCAGCCAGTCCAGGAGGGCCCGGTTCTTCTCCAGGTCGCTGATGACGCCGGAGGGCTGTGTGGGGTCGGGCATGGTCATGCCTCGGGGCCGGCGGCGGTGTCGTGGGTGTGCTTGAGGGCGGTACGGGCTTCCACGCGGTCCGGGCCGGACAGCGTGGCCCAGTAGGGGTGCGTGAGGACTTGGGTGGTCAGTTCCAGGATGCGGGCCCGGTAGGCGGCGAGGCGCTCGGCCTGTTCGGGGGTGTAGCCGGGGCTGTCCGGCTTCTCCGGCATGTAGTCGCTGTGCAGCTTCTTGTCCGCTTTCCAGCCGGGCAGCGGCTCGGCTGACCACGGCAGGCTCTGGGCGAACTCGTCGCGCTCGGCCTGCACCGCGTCGAGGGCGGCCTGGGCGTCGAGGAGGTCCTGGGGGAAGTCGTAGGCGGGCACCCATCAATGGTATGTCTGTTCGAATTCGGGAGGCGAATGCCGCACCGGGCCATCGCCTGAAAGCGCGCAGCCCCCGCCGTCGAGGGCGGGACTACCATGCGAAACGCACCGCACCCCGGCAGCTGCAATGCCGGGGTGCGGTGCGTCTGTGCTGGTCTCAGGCGGCCCAGCCGACCGAGGAGACGTAGGTGTAGGCGTCGTAGTCGGATCCGAGGTCTTCGATGATGACATCCCAGACCGCGTCGAGTTCGTCGAAGTCGTCGTTCATCCAGGCGTCGACGGCGCGGTCCCAGACGCCCCGGACGTTGAGGCTGCGGCCGGACAGGTCCCGCTGGTACTTGCCCTCTACGCGGGTCTGGTCGACGGGGTTGATCTCGACACGCGTTCCGCGGCCTTCCCGGTTGAGCCGCTTCTTCAGGTCCGCTGCGACGTTGCGGCGCCGCAGGTCCCAGTACGCGGCATCCAGCCGCGACCGGTTCGCCTTGTTCGGGATCCGCTCCTCCGCCAGCCAGGCCATCAGCGTCCGGGGTGAGACATGGATGCCGGCACGGTCCATCGCCTCATATCCGGCGTCCGTCTTGGTCAGGTAGTTCAGGCGCGCGGCGAGGCCGCGCTCACTCTCCACGGACGAGGCGATGCCGGTCACCATGCGCTCGATCGCGACGCCCAGGGCGTCAGCACCGGGCAGCCCCCGGGCATTGAGCGCGCCCAGGTCCATCCAACGCCCGGCCATCAGCGGGCCACCGTGCCAACCGTGTACTCACCGGTGGCCTTGCCCTCACCGTGCTTGATCTTCATCTGCGCGACGCCACGGCCCTCCGGGAACACCTTGCGCCAGTCGCCCGTCAGGTGGAGTTCGTCGGTGCCCATCATCGCGACGACATCAAGCCCGGCCGTTGAGGCCTTGTATGCCTTGCCCCACAGGTTCGCGTACGCCTGCGAGTGGATGATGTGCATCCAGTCGGGGCGGACCATCTCGCGGTTGTGGATCGACTCCCCCATGGTGCTGATGAACTTGGAGTACATGGCCTTCACGTACTCCAGCGTCAAGGAGTCGTTGTTCTCGATCGCCTCGTCCCGCGCGGCCGACAGCAGCTTGCGCAGCGCGTCGAGGAAGTTCTCCGTGGCGCCGGACGTCCACGACTCGTGGATGACCGGAGCTTCCGTCAGCCCGTACTTGGGGCCGGAGAGGCGCTGCAGGAGCCGTAGCGTGCTGTTGGTGACCCAGAGGGCGCCGGGCTCGTCGCGGTCTCCGATCGGGTCCGGAAGGTGCGGGTGGGCCCACGGTGCGGGGGTGATCAGGTGGACTCCGGACCGCTTCGGGTCGACGCCGTCCGTGCCGGCGTGGTGCTCCAGCTTCCCGATCGGCAACCAGCACTTGAGCGCCGACAGGTAAGCCGCGTTCACGTCCAGGGCGGTCACCTTGACGTCCCCGGGGACCCTCAGGGAGTAGCCGGGGTGGTGGAACTTGGGGCGGGCCTCCCAGATCTGGTCCGGGTCCTTCTTCGACGGCTTCTTCAGGATGTCGGGCAGGGCCGGGTAGGCGGTGTAGTCGTAACGGGCGGTCGCACGCGTCTCGTTGAACAGGTGCATCACATCGGGAATCGCCCGCTTGATCAGCGCCTTCAGCGCCGTTTCCTCGTCCCCGCCGGCTCGCTCTGCCTCCTCCTGGACCGCGCGGGCGATCAGGACCGTGGTGTCGGCCTGAGCGCGAGCCGCGCTGCGGGCGCGGCGCTCCGGCCGGCTGGGCACCGGTGCCGGGGTCGGCGAGGCAGACACGGGTGCGGGTGCGGCCGGGGCGGCGGGGTCTGCGGGCTGGCACATCGCACCGGAGTGCAGAGGACGGCCGTCGGTGGACTGGTAGGTGGTCTCGATGCCGCACCGGATGCAGGGGCCGGGGTCGCCCTCGATCGCGCGCCCGTCCAGGCCGCGCAGCGTCTCGGGTGCGGCGGTGAACGCAGCCGGAACGGGGGCGGGGGCGGGTTGTGGTGCCGGATCCGCGGTGGGTGCGGGGGCCGCTGCGGGGGTCGAGCCGGGCGGGTAGATCTCGGCGAGGCCCTTCAGCAGCTTTAGGTAGGGCAGACGGCCGGGCGGGGTCGGATCCGAATGGCCGGTCTCCCAGTTGGCGACCGTGGTGCGCCCGACACCGACCGCCGCTGCGACCTGGGCGCGGGACAGGCTCGCGGCCTCCCGCAGACGCTGGCGCTCAGCCGGGGGCGGAATCGACGCGTTCAGCCGTGCTTCCTCCAGCAGCGCTTCAACGCTGTTCTCTTCGCTCATGCCGCGACCCTAGCGCACTTGGACGACTTACGGCATTGGTTTGGACGATTAGTGAACGCTTGTTGTACGGATGCGCTACGGTCGTCTTCAGCACAACGGCACAGCGAACAGTGAGGCAACGCGCCCGCACCGGCTGCCGCCGGAGAATCCGCTGTTCATGGGGAGTGAGGGAGTGGTGGGTATGCAGGGTGTGATCTCGCTTCGGCCGCATCAGGTCGAGGCCGTCGACTCGATCATCGAGGGCCTGGCCCTCCCCCTGGACGGCACGGTGCCCGCATCGGGGCAGCGCGGGCAGGTCCACATGTCCACCGGATCGGGCAAGACGATCACTGCTGCGGTAGCCGCGCTGCGAATGGTTCCCCGGGGCATGGTCGGCGTCCTGGTCCCGACCCTGGATCTCCTCACCCAGACCGTGGAAGCCTGGCGAGCGGTCGGGCACACCGCCCCCGCCGTCGCGGTATGCAGCCTCGGGTCGGATCCGCTGCTGGAAGCGCTCGATGTGCGGTGCACGACCAACCCCACCCAACTCGCCCTCTGGACCGGCCCGGACGGGCCCATGCTCGTGTTCGCGACGTACGCCAGCCTCTCCCCGCAAGGGCTGGACGACGACCAGGGCGACGAGGAGAACGGCGCCGCACCCGGTGCCCTGGAACGCGCACTGCGCGGCTCCTACGGCCAGACCATGCGCCCCTTCGACCTCCTGGTCGTCGATGAGGCACACAGAACTTCGGGTGATCTTGGTAAGGCGTGGGCGGCCGTCCACGACCAGACCAGGGTTCCGGCGGTCCGGCGCCTGTATATGACGGCCACCCCTCGGCTGTGGGAAGCGGCGCCCGGAAGTGCCGGCGCGGACGAGACCGGCGGGCGCCTGGTCGCCTCCATGGACGACGTCGATCTGTACGGCAACGTGCTGTTCGAGTTCGGGCTGATGGAAAGTGTCGAGCGCGGCGTCCTGGCCCGGTTCGAGATTGACGTCCTGGAGATCCGGGACCCGCAGGCACCCGGGCCGGACGCGTCGGTGGAGGAGCGGCGCGGCCGGCGCCTCGCCGCGCTCCAGGAAGCGCTGCTCAAGCACGCGGACGAGTCGGGGGTGCGGTCGTTCATGACGTTCCACACCCGGACCCTGGACGCCATGGCCTTTGCGCGTGCGCTACCGGAGACGGCGGCGGAGCTTCACGCGACCGACCCCGTGACCTATCCGGGGCGGGTCGGTGCGGAGTGGCTGTCCGGGGAACACCCCGCCGTGCACCGCCGCACTGTGCTGGGCAGGTTCGCGGACGGCATCGACGCGGACGGGTGGGTCACCGATCTCGGTGTCCTCTCCAGCTGCCGGGTGCTCGGCGAGGGCGTAGACATCAGGGGCAAGCGCGGGGTGGGAGCGGTCGTGTTCGCCGACACCCGCAGCTCGCCCGTGGAGATCGTCCAGATCATCGGGCGGGGCCTGCGCCAGGACCCCGGCGAGGGCAAGATCAGCCGCATCATCGTGCCCGTCTTCCTGGAGCCCGGCGAGGACCCGTCCGACATGATGGCCTCCCCCAGTTACCGCAGCCTCGTAGCGGTGCTCCAGGGGCTGCGTGCGCATGATGCCCGGGTCATCGAGCGCCTGGCACTGCCCACCACCACGGCCCGAGGGAAAGCGACGTCCGTCGTCGCACTCGACCCCGCCCGCGAGGGCACCGAGGACGGCCAGGAGCACGACGTCGACGAGGACCAGGAGCAGACCGCCACGGCCCCGGCCGGCACCGAGGACAGCACCGAGGGCGACGCGGCCGGGACCGGTGCCGGGGACGAGACCGGCACCGAGGACGACGACGCGGCCGAGGAGGAGCACCCGGGCAGCAACGTGCCATTGCTGCGGTTCTCCCTCCCCCGGGACCCCGGGGACGTCGCGCTGTTCCTGCGGACCCGGGTCCTGCACCCCGACTCCGAAATCTGGCTCACTGGATACAACGCCCTGCGCCACTGGACGCGCGGACACGGGAGCGCTGAGGTGCCGTTGGACGAGGTGGTGGAGCTCGGTGAGGACCGCATCACGTATGCGCTGGGCGCATGGGTCAGCGAGCAGCGCCGCGCCTTCCGCCTCGGCACGCTCAAGGCGTGGCGGGCCGATCTGCTGAACGAGGTGGGCATGGTGTGGTCGGTCGCGGACGCCGGATTCTGGCGCAACCTCACCGCGGCCCGTACCTACTACGCGGTGCACGGCACCCTCGCCGCTCCGAAGGACGCCGTGGTCGAGGGGGTGGCGGTCGGTCAGTGGCTGGCCAACCTCCGCAAGGCCGGCGGGCTCGGCACGGACCAGGAACGGGCCGGGGAACGGCGGGCCGCGCTGGAAGCCATCGATCCCGAGTGGTGCCCCGAGTGGTCGACCGAGTGGCAGCGCCACTACGCCACCGCCCGTGCCCTGCTGGGCGAGGAAGGCGGGCTGACCGAGGTCCTGCCCAGTGTCCTGGTCCACGGCTGCGACGTCGGCGCATGGATCAACCGACAGCGCGAACACGCGGTGTGGGCCAAGCTGCTGCCCGAGCAACGGCAGCGCCTGGAAGCGCTCGGGCTGACCCCTCTGCCCGCAGCACCGGCCAAGAAGACGGCTTCCACGGCCGGCGCGTTCGAGCGCGGGATCCTCGCACTGGAGCAGTACAAGAACCGCACCGGAAGCCTGACCGTCCCCCGATCCCACATCGAAACCGTGACCGTCGACGGCCAGGAACACGGGGTGAAACTGGGTGTATTTCTCACGAACAGCAAGACCCGCAGAGCCAAGCTCGCTGCTGACAAACTCGCCGTGCTCGCCGCACTCGGACTGGACTGGGCAGCCTGACCACACGAACGACGGCGCCCGCCCCCGGAGAGATCCCGGGGTCGCCGTACGGGCTCTCCTGCGGCAACCGCGGGACTACTTCAGCGTGACACGGGCCTTCGTGGCCAGGCCTTTGAATTCGACGCAGATCCGGGTGCCACCCACCCGTGTCGCGCGCTTCCAGCCGCGGCCACGCGGCGGAGGGTGGTCGCGGCGGGTGCTTCGGGTGTTCCGTTTCTTCAGGTGAACCGGTATCGCGATCGGGTGACGTAGCGTCGGTGCCCAACCGTCGGGCAGGGAGCGGCTGCTACACCACGTCTCGTGATGATCTCCCTGATGCGACGCGGCCTGCCCGCGCTCGCCCTCGCCGCCCTGACCCTGCTCGCCACCCCCGCCTCCGCCGGCACCCTCACCACTCCCCTGCCGGTGGAAGAACTCCCCTTCACCTCCTACGCCCCCGCACAGACCCCCGACGGCATCCCGGGCGCCCGGCGGTCGCTAGGACTGTTCGAGGCGATCGACGAGCTCCCCGTCGCCGAGGAGCACCGCGAGGGCTACAAGCGGACCCTCTACAAACACTGGAACCGCGGACTGAACGCCACGGACGGCTGCGACACCCGCCGGGAGGTCATCCTCTCCGAAGCCGTGAACGCACCCGAGGTCGCGGCCGGCTGCAAGCTCACCGGCGGCTCCTGGCGCAGCGCGTACGACAACCTCGTGGTGAACGACGCCGGGAGGCTCGACGTGGACCACTTCGTGCCGCTCGCCGAGGTCTTCGACTCCGAGCAGACACCGTGGAGCGCTGAGCGGCGCGAGGCCTACGCCAACGACCAGGGATCCGCGGACACGCTGATCGCGGTCTCCGCCGCCTCCAACAGGTCCAAAAGCGATAAGGACCCCGCGCAGTGGATGCCCACCGACGCGTCCTACCACTGCACCTACGCCGCGACCTGGGTCGCGACGAAACTCCGCTGGGACCTCGCCGTCGACGACGCCGAACGCCAGGCCCTCCTCGGCACCGCCGAAGACTGCTCCGGCACCACCGTCACCTACGAGCCCGCGCCGTAGATCCCGGCCTCTCGCCGGCCAGAGGTGTTCGTACGTCGGCGCCCGCCCCCGGATCTCGTCCCGGGGGCGGGCGCCGACGTCGTGCGGGGTGTCAGCGCTTGATCGTGACGCAGGGCATCCGGTCGTGGCCCGTGACCTCCACACAGAGCTGCGAGCGGTGCGGGAAGCTCTTGTTAATCTTCCATGCCGCGTGCTCAAACCGGTGGCCGCGCGTCTCCCGGGCACTGGTCGCCTTCCACCCCCGCACCGTCCGGACATAGCTCCCGCGCTGCCAGAGGCTCACACGGGCCCTGGCCCCGTCCTGCCAGCCGTCCAGGAGCGCCCGCACCTCGCGCACCTTCAGCCCTTCACCAATGACCCCGATACCGACCGGCCCGTCCTCAGCGGTCCCACTGGCGTGCGCGGGCGCCTGGCCCAAGCACACCAAAGCCATCACTGCCGCAGCACACATGATCTTTCGCATGCCGTGCCCAACGGCTCGGTGCCACCACTGGGCACCGATGACGGCCACAGCTCACCCGCGAGAGCTACCGGACCGCCCGGAGGGGGCCACCGGCAGGGGCGGCACACCGACCGACGAAACACGCCTAGGGCTCCCCCGGCCAGCACGTCACCCGTAACCGGCCCCCGGATGAGTCTGGCCTGCCGGGGGGCGGTGCCGGCAAGGCGGAGTAGTGATCCGTTACTCGGACAACCGTGGTCCGTTGTATGCCTGGAAGATCGTCTCCGAAAGGGTCCTCGCATGCTGAAGAAGGTCGTCATCGCGTCCCTGCTGATGGGCGCTGCCGCGATGGGATCGGTTTCCCCCGCCGTCGCCGCCGACCCCGCTCCCCCCGCCGACGCGGCCGGCGGCGTCGTTCACGACGTCAGGCACACCATCGGAAGGTGCTCACCCGGGTTGCTCTTCGACTCCTCCAAGCTGACCTGCAACTATGCCGGGCTCGTAAACCCCAACGGGCCGTCCTGACAGTCGCCGAGAACGGAAGGCCGAGAATCCGGTGACCGGACCGGCGACCACTCCTCGCCGGTCCGGCACTTCCTCCCGCACTGCGGGCACCGGGAGACCGGAAACCGGCGCGTCGCCCCCGGCCGGCTGACAGCCTGAGCGCATGACCGAGCACACACGGCCCCGGATCTACGGGACCGACCACGCCGCCCCCGACACCCACGCCACCCGTCCCGGGAACGAATACGTCGAGCTGGCCGGCGGACTGCTGGACGGGCAGCTACTCGACGTCACCGGCCTCACCGCCGACGACCGCACCCAAGGCGCCTACCTGATCACCCCGCACAGCGCGTACGGGCCCGGCGGACGCGCCTCTTACGGACCGACGTTCAGCCGACCCGACGGCCCATGGGTCTGGGAAGGCGACGTCCCCTGACCCTCATTCACGGGGCTCAGTCTCTCGGTCCTTCATCCAGCGGACGAGCGCCTGATAGACGCGCTGGTCGTCGGCGTCAACGAATGCCACCTCGAACATGCCGTGCAACTCTTGCCGGGAAATCCGGCCTCTCTTGAGATCGTCGGCCAGCTGTCGAGTGCGGCGGCTCACTGCCTGACGGAGGGGTGCCTCCTCTGCCTCCTCGTCCTGGCTGCTGGCCTCTGCGGCCTTGCGCGCGCGGGCCGTCAGCTCCTCCCGGGTCAGCTCTTCAGCCCGCTTGCGCGGGAGCTGCTGCACTACGCCCTTGATCGCCTTGACGGTGACCGTGCCACCCGTGGCGTCCTTGATCGTTTCGTGGACGGCGATGGACGCCTCGGGTCCGTAGTCCTTGGTGACCGGGTTGAGAGCTCCCGCTACCTTCTTGCCGATGACGGGGATGTCTGCACGTGCAGACACTCCGTTCGAATTTCCTTCGAACGCTTTGTCTGCACGTGCAGACAGCAGCTCGCCGATCGCGTAGGAGGTCATCTCCTCATAGGCGATCGGTCGGGACTTCTTGAAGACGTCGCGGGCGAACCCCTCGAACGTCGCGTGTGTCTTGCGGTACAGGCGACGGCTACTGATGTTCGCCATGGCCTTGCCCATGACCCACCAGGCGTCTTCGAACTGCGCGATGCCCCGTAGGCACAGGGCAAGGATCTGCTCCTCTTCGTCGGAGAGGTCGCCCGTGGCGTGAGGGGTCTCCACAGGGGCGGGCAGGTCCGACAGCGTCATGAGCTTTTCGGGTCGCCCCTGCGCGAACTGAGGGCCGGCGGGCAGTCCGCTGGAGTCGTTCCCGTCCGCCGGAATCGATGCAGCGCTCTGCTGCTCGGGGAGCGGCGCGGTCCCCTGGCGGCGCGCCTGGCGGTCCTTGAAGGGGTTGGGCTTCTTGCTCACGGCAGCAGGGCTCGCTCTTCCATCTCGGTGACCAACTCGTCGAACACTGACCCCTTGGCCAGGATCTCGCTGCCCTCATGGGTGCGCATGTACTTGACGACAGCAGGGATCACCGTGGTGAACACGTTGTAGCCCTCGTCCTCCAGGTACTCCCGCACCTGCTTGATCTCGCTCACGCCGTTCGGCGCCTTGCACAGCAGAACCCACGTGACCGGCGCCTTGCTGTCCAGCCGCAGCGGCGCGACGTTCTCGATGAACTCCCGCAGCGGAAGTTCTTCCATGCGCTCCACGTCGTTCATCGACGGGGGCAGGTTCACGATGGCCAGGTCCGCGAGGCGCAGCACGGACGCCCCCACGGCCTGGTGGTCTTCGAGGTGGCCGACGTCAACGACGCCGACGCCATCCTCGAAGCCAGCCGGGACCATCTGCGGAACGTTCATGTGGAAGGCGGCGGTTGCTGCCTGCTGCACAACGAACGGGTAGGCGCCTGCTGCCTGCCAGCGGCTGAACTGCCGGGAGTCGTCCGCGTCGTAGCCGATGACGCGTCGCCCGCGTTCGTGCAGGGCATGGCCCATCCACGCGGAATTCGTGGTCTTGCCCGTACTGCGAGGGCTGACGTTGGCAATGTAGAACATGGCGTGAGCGTATCGAGGTGCGCTCTTCCTGGGTACGCCAGGCCGCGCCCTGCTGGTCTGTGAACGCAAAAAAGCGGCCCCGCTGCCTGGACCGAGGTCCGGACAGCGGGGCCGCTCCGTGGGGTGGGTAGGCGGTCGATTTCAGACCGGATCGGAGGGGAGTGTCTTCCCATTTCCCGCGTCGACTGCCTTGCCGTTCGGGAAAAGGCGGATCTGGCGTGACTCAGCTCGTGCCCCTTCCTCCCAGTTCCTGCCACCCATTGCCACTCGCAGAGTCACCTCTGCGGACGGGTCCTTGACTGGTACGACGAGTTCAGGGTCCTTGGGGACCTTTTCCTCACCGCGGATGTCGCTGACGCTCTTGTCTCCTACGTCGATCCGCAGGTACCGGGCGGGCCTGTCCTTGTCGTAGTACGGATGGACCGCCAGGACAACGCTCTTGCGGTCATCGCTCCAGACGGCAACTACGTGAGCCTCCACACCATCGATGGTGACCCTTGTTCCTGCTCTGCCCTCGTCCGCAGCAACGGCAGCACTCGCCTCTTTCTGATGGCGCTGTTTGGCCTCGCCGCCGGGGTTGTCCCAGACAAATGCGATCGCGAGGGAGAGTGCCACGATGGCCGCAGCGGCGGGCCACAGCCGTTTCAGGGTGTCGCGGGTCGGGTCGTCATCGGTGGCCGTTTCGGGCTGGTGGGGCTTCGGGGTGATGTCGTGGGCCTGGCCCGCCCACATGTCGTCTTTGCCCATGCGGGCGACGGTAGCGCGCAGCTGCACCGCCCGTTCGGGGCTTCCGCATAGATCAGCCACTTGGGCACGCGTGGACAGCCAAGCGATGGCCTCGTCGGAGTTGATGCCGTGAACGGCGATATCCTCGCGTTCCCCCAGGGCTGCGAGGTCCGCAGCTTCAGCGCAGCGCCCCTCCCTGGCGGCTTGAAGGGCCCTGTCGTGCCAGTCGACGACGTTCGGCGGCATCTCCCAGAACCATCCGGCCTCGTCCTCCTCGTCCTCCTCCTCATCAAGGGCTGGTGCAGCCTCGGCCGGCAGAGCGTCTGCGTGGTCCTGGTCGTAGTCGGGCTCCTGGTCCTCGCCGTCGTCGAGGGGGGTGGTTTCCTGTTCGACGGCGGCGGCCTGCTGTGCCTGGCGACGCCGTGAGGAAGTGTCGGTGAGGGCGGCTTCCTCCTCGGTCAGCACGGTCTCGATGATGTCGACGTAGCCGGGTCCGACCTTCCACACGGCCTGGCCGGGGCCGAGTGTCGGAAGCATGGTGACGGCCCAGGACGGCAGGCCGAGCAGCGCGCCGACGATCTCGGCTTCTTCGGGGCCCAGGCGTCCGACGTGGGCGATCTCGCAGAGCTTCGCGAGGTCCTGGGCTTTTCCCTCTCCGAGGTCGGAGAGCGTGTGCATCACGACGTCCAGCGACAGCGACGCCTTGCGGCTGTTCTTCGTCAGCCGCTGAATCAGCTCGCTCGTCCTGGGAGACAGGAAAATCTGCCACGCCTCCTCGATGACCAGGTGCCGGTGTACTGCTGTCGACTGCGGCAGCCACACGTGCTCCATCCAGCACGTCACGGCTGCCATCAGCGACGGGATGGCGGGGCTGTTGCGGTCCAGGCCGGTGAAGTCAAAGCTGAGGATGGGCAGGTCTGTTGGGGGCAGGCTGGCGTCCTGGCCGTCGAAGAGGCCGCGGAGCGATCCTTCGGTGTAGCGGGACAACGCGATCGCGGCGCCCTCCCCCCACTCGGTGAGCTTCGCTGCGGGCCACCGGCCGTCCTCCGGCGCGGCCAGGGCGTCCACGAGCCCGCTGAGCGAGGTGGCCTTGGGGTGATTCAGCGCGTGCTGAAGTGCGTGCGTTGCCTGCGGCGTGAGCGCGCCTGGCTCCACTGCGAGGATGAGCGAGCGGACCAGCTGCTCACTCACCTCCTGGGGGAAGAGTTCGGAGCATGGGTTGAGCGTGAAAGCTCCGGCCTTGATGACCTGGCCTCCCAGCGACCGGACGAGTGCGGCCCACTCTCCGCCGTCCCCCTCGCCGAACGAGTCGATGACGACGGCTTGGTGGCCGTGGTCAAGGATCTCCCGGCGGATCCGCTTCTTGGCCGTGGTGCTCTTCCCGGAGCCCAGACCGCCCAGCGCGAGCGAATTCGTGGAGGGCAGTACCGCGGATTCGGTGAGCACGGGGGAGAGTCGGAATTCCCTTCCGTCGAGCATGGACCGGCCGATCGTGATGCCGGGGAAGCGGGAGTTAGAGGTGACGAGGGGGGCGGTGATCGCGGCGTGGGTGGAGGGCAGGCGGATCACAGGATCGCCCCTTTCTGGGTGGAGGCTCCGTGCGGGGTGGTCATGACGTGTGCGCGGTGCTGCTGGCCGGTGAGCCAGTCGAGGCGGATTCGGTGCCGGTCAGCCGTGAGAACTGCCTGCCACCGGGCGTCCGTGACGTCCTCGGGGCTTTCGCCCCAGACGGTCAGGTAGGCGTCCAGGTCGACGAGCGTGGCGCCCTGGACGAGCGCGCCGTGGGTAGTCCCACTGGCGAGGTCCTGGGCGTCTGCCTTGATCTTGTCGGTGGTGAACGCCTCGCCGGCCGCGCGCTGCCACCGGGCTGAGCGGCGGGACTGTGCGGGTGGCAGGGGCCGGTAGAGGACAGCCATGGACCGATCGGCGCTCTGTCCCAGCAGGAGGCGTGTCATGAGGTCGCCGCCGGTCTCCTCGGGCCAGCCGGTGACCCTGGCGGTGGCCGCGTACCGGCCGTCGTCCAGCGCGGCCCACCCGTGCCCCCGCTCGACCACCACGGGCACGGGTTCGAGTTCGAAGGGCGTCAGGGTGCCGAGTGCGGCAAACTCCCCCTCCAAGGTGTCGACGATCCGTGCGGGATGCCCGGCGAGCCCCTTGGGGACGTGCACGGAGATGGTCTGTGTGTGGTCAGTGGTGGCACCGACCGTGGCGTGGTGGGTCACGTGCACCTGAATCCCTGCGGTGCGCGCCTGCTCACCCGCGAAATTCAGGGCGCGGGCAAACGCGGTATGGAACTCGGTCCGGCGGTGGACGTCCTGCATCGTGCCGTGCTGCGGGTAGAGCGCCCACGTCCGGGTACTGCCCGGCCTGGTGGTCATGGAGCTGGGCGCGGTGCGCTCCCGGACACGTCGGTATCCGACAGCCGCCCAGCGCCCGATCGATCGGGGACCCGGCGTCAGGTTGAGGACTGCGGCAGCAGCGCCGACCGCCCCGAACATCCACGCAGGAGGCGGGGTGATCATCGCCGACATCAGCACGGCACTCCCGAGCCCCACGTTGGACTTCGTCAGGATCGTTTCCGTGGGGCTGAGACCGCGCTGCAGGGCGGGAATTCGGTAGCCGGGCGTCAGGGAGTACACGGGTTCCTCCAGGAAATTGGCGGGCCGCGACGTCCGCCCCGACCGTGATGGTCGGGGCGGACGTCGCGGCCCGGGGGCGAGCTACGGAGTGGGCGGCCTTGTGGGCATCGGGGCCGGCTGCGGAGCCGGAGCTACCGGAGCGCGAACGCCCGCAGGCGGGACCGGCGGGACCGTTGGTCGGGGCTGCGGGGTTCCCGTCCTGGGCTGCGTCGCAACGCGTGCCTGACGGCGCGCCTCGGTGAGCTGGGCGTGACGTTCCGCGCCTTCCTGAACCTGCTTGATGGTGGACGCGGTGGTCAGCCGTCCGGGCCGTGCGTGCTGCTGGACGCCGTACGCAGCCAGGAGCACTCCGCGGTCCTGGTGCACGGCGCGGCCCGGGGTGGGGACCGTCCTGATGCCGCGCGGGCCGTTCTCCTGCTCGTAGACGTCGGGGACGCCGGCCCGCACGACGGCCCGCGCCATCGGGTTCGTCGTGCGGCTCTCCACCATGCTCCGGGCGGCACCCGCGAGGCGGGGGCCGATGTACGGGACGCCGTGGAAAATCATGCGGAGCATGAGGGCGTCTGCGGCGAGCAGCAGCACCGCGTCCAGGACGAGCGAGCCCTTGGTGAGCGGGATGAACGGGCTGATGGCCAGCAGTGCGAACGGGCAGAACATCAGGCCCAGCAGCCGGTTCATCCATGCGCGGACCGCTGTGGTGTCGCCGCCGCGTGCGAGCGAGGCGATCACCAGAGGCGACATGCAGACGAACACCAGGATGCCGAGCTGGCGGGTGAGGAAGACCAGCCCGGCAAATGCCAGGCAGACGACCAGAGCGCTGATGATCAACAGTTGCGCCAACGGGTTTCCGGCATCGCCGCCCTTCTCCAGATGCGATTGGATCGCGCCGAAGAGCGTGGCTTCGTTGGAGTTGAACGCGGCTGTGAATGCCTCGCTCACACCCTTATTCAGCATCTTGACCACGCCCGGGACAGACGACATGGCGGCGATAGCCACGAGCGTCCACCCGGTGGAGAGACCCAACTGCTTGAGGCGGGGTGCGCCCTGCCACGCGGTCAGGGCACACACCACGATCACGCACATGAGGATCGCGACGGCAATGTGCTCTCCGAGCCACATGAACGGGTCGATCATCCAGCTCTCGGCCTCCTGCGGTGCTGAGAGGTTCTTCGGGGCGACCAGCTCGCTGACCGTCTCGCTCAGACCCCTGGCGAGGTCTTTGACAAGGTCTGATGCTGTGTCGGTGACCCCACCGCCCGGCGGGATGACGTTTCCGTCCGGGGCGGTGGTGCCGTCGTCGAGGCTGCGATCACAGAACTCGCGGGCGTAGCCCTTGATCTGGTCGCAGGGGTTGTCGTCCGGCATGTCGTCGTCCTCACACGCTCGTCACGGTGGAGAACAGCGAGCTTCCGTACATCGCGAGGATTACCGCGACGAACAGCGTGCCGATCGCCATTCCCCCCTTGCGGAGCGCCGCCTTCGGGTCGGTGGGCAGCTTGAGAAGCATGAGGACCGCGACAATGGCGATTACTGCCGCGATTCCCTTGGTGACGAGTCCGGTACCGGTGAGACCGATGGTGGCGAAAAAGTCCGTGAATCCGGTGGACATGTCGATTGCCTCGGCGAGCGTGGTGGAGTTGCGCATTTCAGATCTCCTTGGAGGGTACGGGCCGTGCGACGGAATACAGGTCGGTCATCATGTCCATGGGGTCATACCGGACGTTGGTGCCGGGTTTGGGGGCGTTGATGATCCAGCCGCCCCCGACGTAGATTCCGACGTGGTGAATGCTCGCGGCGCTCGATCCGTAGAACACGAGATCGCCGGGGCGCATCTGTCCGGGTGTCACGGGTTCGGATGCCGCGAACTGTGCGGCGGCTGTGCGAGGCAGGCTGATTCCCGCTTTCGCATAGGCGTAGAGGACGAGTCCGGAGCAGTCGAAACCGGCAACGCTCGATCCGGAACTCCCATTCGGGGAACAGCAACTCCCCGCGGAGGCGCCGTTGGCGTTACCGCCGCCCCACGAATAGGGGGTGCCGATCTCGCCCTTTGCCGCATTGACTGCCGTTTCAGCCTGCGTGCTGGTGGCTGTCTTTCCGCCGCCGGGCTGTTTGGTTAACGCGTTGATCGATTTGACGTAATTCTGCGTCTCGTCGATATCGGGGACACCCCCGGCCGCGATAACCCTACTGCTCCCCGAGTTGTAGGCGGCGAGCATGTTGGATTGCCTGTCGCCGGGAACGTCTTTCACTTCCTCGGCGACGGTACACAGGTATTTCGCGGACGAGGGGATGGCGTCCTCTGGATCCCAGACGTCCCGCTTACCGTCCCGGTTGCCGTCGATTCCGTGGGATTCCCACGTTGACGGCATGAACTGCGCGATTCCCTGCGCACCGGCGGGGGACTGCGCTTTCGGGTTGAATCCGGATTCCTGCGTGATGAGTGCGGCCAACAGGTTCGGGCTGACGTCGGGGCAGGTATTTCCTGCCTCCTCGATCAGCGGCCGGTATTCGGCGGGGACGGACATGCTGAGTGCCGTCCCGAGCCCAGTGCCGGCGGATCCCACGCCGGTCGCCTGCACGAGTGCGCCGACGACGACGGCCGCGGTGGCTCCCACGCCGATCGTGACGGCTGATGTGGCTCTCACGGGGGTTTCTCCTTCCTCGCTCTGTCGTTTCGGCGTCTTGGCAGGTCAGCGCCTCTTTTGTTCCCGCTGGCGGTCCGCTGGGGATCCGCTGGCGGTCCGCTGGGAGCCGTCCAGTAGCCGCTGGCTGGACGGCTCCCAGACGGGAGCCAGCGGACCGCCAGCGGACGTTCAGCGGGAGCCGGGGAGGTCACCTGGAAGCCTTGGCAGCGGCCGAGAGGTCATTGACCCAGTAGCCGCGAACCACGCCCTTTTCGTCTTTACCGGGGGGCACTCCAAGGAGCTTGGAAAGCCGCTTTCCCTGCACACTTGGCGATGTGTCCGTGACATCGAGGAGCGGGGCCAGGTCTGCCGTCGGGATGAACTCGACGCCCTTTTCTTCCATGATTCTCAGGGCGCGGGTAAGCGGGGTTTCGGGAACCTCGCTGATCACCGAGTGCTGCTTGGCCAGTACCTCGTCGACTGTCCGCCAGATGAACTCATCGGCGAACCAGAATCCGCGAATGAGGGCAGATGATCCACCCGCGAAGAGTACGGCCTGACCCGGGATTTTCGGGTCGAGCAGTGCGGGGTGGATCGGGGCGACCGTTTCAAAATACGAGTCGCCGAGTGCCACTTTCGCTGTTCCCTTTGCTGCCACGTAGAGGCACAGGCGGTAGAGGAACTGGTCACGCACCTTGACCGGGATAGCGTCGTTGGATGGACGCTGGGTCATCATGATGGTGGAGATTCCGGACTCCAACGATTTGGAGACCAGCTTCCGTGACTTGTCCTCGTTCTGGCGGACGGTTTCCTGTGAGTCCTTGCTGCCGTTGTCGACGTAGAAGTCGGCAGCTTCATCGATGATGAAGAACACCGGCTTGAATACGGGTGCGGGCTGCCGGTTTCGCTTGGCTTCCTGCATCTTCGTGTAGCGGTCGTCCACGCGGGCATTCAGCTCATCGAGCATGCTCCCCAGGACAGCCGGATCATCGGATGCCTCGTACCGGACAGCGACTTTCTGAAACTCCGTGAGCCCGCACAGTTTCCCGTCGAGCAAATAGAGATCAAAATCGCCGTACGCGATAAGCAGACACGTGATGATGCCGTTGACCAGTGTGGTCTTTCCGGTCTGCGTCATCCCTCCGACAAGCAGTGACGCTTTGTCGAAAGTGGGGACGCCGACGAGTTTTCCGGTGACGTCGTGCCCCATCGGCACTCCGGCGAAATCGGCGATCTCCTGCCGGGTCGGCGCCGGGAACGGACGGCTGAAAGGCGGCTCTTTCAGCACCAGGAGGCGCACCTGGCGTTCGCTTTTCCGGCTGGTCTCCATTTTCAGGTGGAGCCGGGTAACGCCGAACATCGAGGCGATGGGGCCGAGGTGTTTGCCCACATCCTCGGACGTGCGGCTCGGGGGCAGGAGGAACTTGTAGAGGGTGCCGACGTCGAGCTGCTTGACGGTGACGTCCTCGTCCAGGACCACCTCCTCTTTCCCGATGGCCCCGGCCCGGGACAGCGCGGTCGTGAGCCCCGCGTGGACAGGCGGCCCGGGAACGTCGCCCTGAGCCGCTGTCACGTCCCCTGCGGGCCCGTCCTGCCTGACCGCAGGTTGCGTCTTGCGGTGCAGGTAGGCGTGGATGCGGGTGCGGATCCACCAGGCCGCGTATCCGAGTGCGACGAGCGCTCCGATGGCTACGGCCACGGCGCCTCCCCAGGAGAGGCCCAGCTTGTCCTTGATCGCGGCGAGGATGCCGGCCGCGATACACAGGACGCCGATCGCGCCTGCCGCTTGGGCGTAGAGCTCTTCTTCGGCATCGGCCTGCGTGCTCTTCTTGGTCACTGCCCCTCTTTCGTTGTCGTGCGTGGGCGGGTGGCGTGGCGGCTGCTCGCCGGGTCTGCTGCCCTGGGCTCTGCGAACGCTCGGTTCGCTCACCTGGTCACTCACCGGGTCTGCTTCGTCTCGACTGCTGTGCTGTTTCCGGCAGTCGCGACGCAGCCCAGCCGGACGGTTCCGGCTGGGCTGCATCGGTGGTGCCGGACGGTGGTCCGGATCCGCGGTGGGTCAGGCTCCCGCGTCCTCGGAGGTGTCCTCGTCCTCGGTCTGCTCAGCTCCCCCGTCCCTGTCCGTCTGGGGACCGGCGGCCTCTTCCTCCTTCTCCATGAGTTCGGCCCAGGCGCGGCGTACGCGGCGTTCGGAGCCGACGAAGCCGAGGTCGCGGAATTCGTCGCGGGCCTGGCGGTAGGACTGCG
Organism: Streptomyces sp. Alt3; assembly: GCF_030719215.1. NCBI lineage: Bacteria > Bacillati > Actinomycetota > Actinomycetes > Kitasatosporales > Streptomycetaceae > Streptomyces > Streptomyces glycanivorans. The sequence continues at coordinate 23,727 of NZ_CP120984.1, forward strand.
GCGGGTCGTCGACGTAGCGCAGGTGCCGCAGCGCCACGTCCAGCTGACCGTCGCTCAGCGGCTCTCCGGGCTCCGGCACGGGCACACCGGCCACGGCCGCGAGGTCGGCGAGCGCGGCGGCACGTGCCGCCTGCTCCTCGGGTGTGACGGCTGCGTCCTCGGGTGTGCCGCCGGGTGTGCCGCCGTCGTCCTCGGGTGTGCCGCCGGGTGTGCCGGTTCCGGCTGCACCCTCGCTGACCTGTGTGACTCCGTCTGCGGCCAGCAGTTCGAGTGTGCCGCCGGGTGTGCCGGGCAGGGCGGGCGCGGTCGGCGTCCACTCCTCCAGCACCGGCAGCCTGATCGCCGCGACCGACGCCGGGAGCGCCTTCTCAGCGACCGTCTTCTCCGTCGTCATGGCCTGACCGTGAAGCTTCTCGGTCATGGTCTGCTGCGCCTTGAGGATGGCCACTCGGTAGGCCGTCTCGGCCTCCGCAACCTGAGTCTCCAGCGTGGTCGCGAGCCCCAGCATCTCGATCCGGTGCGCGGCCTCCGCCTCCATCTCCTCCAGGCGGTCGGCGACGTCCTGGCGCTTGGTGGCGAGCTTGCCCCGCGTCGTCTCCGATACGGGCCGCCCGAGGCTGGGCAGCGCCCACCACCAGGCGCCCTTGGTCGCGATGATCGCGACCGGGGTGATGACCACGGCCAGGTCGAACGGCGCACCACTCCGGGCCGCGAGGATCAGGTGCGTGGTGGGGATGGCTGCGTTGATGAGGGTGAGTGTCAGCCCGGCCGCCTGCACCCGCTTCGCGCGGGGCCGGTTGTTGCCGGCCAGGATCTCCGTCACCTGGAAAATCACCCACAGGGTGTCCAGGGCGCCGACCGTGGGCACGGCCCAGGCCCCGAAGGCGGGCTCCAGGATGTCGTAGGTGACGGCCACCGACAGGATGGCCACGGCCAGAGTGATCACACTCAGACCGGCGAGCACTGCCCCGCGCGGCTGGCGCAGGCGCTCCGGGATGTCCGGCATTCCCATGTCTGGTCTCCTTCTAAGGGCTCAGCGCGCGAGCAGGACGGCGATGAGGACGATGAACGGGCTGAACATGCCGAGCAGATAGACGGCGCGCATGGCGTGCCTCCCCTTCCGGTTGGTGGTGCGGTGAGGGGGTGTCAGCCGGTGCCGGACAGGCGCCTCACCTTGGTGAGGTGGTTGTCCTGCTGCTCGACCAGGCGGCGGATCTGCTCGGTGAGCGGGGGGTGTGTCTCCCAGTCGCTGTACTGCCTGCGGCCGTAGCAGGAGGCGTCAGCGATGTGCCAGTTCGTGGCCTCCGGGAATCCGGCCCGCTTCAGGGCCTCAACGGGGCCGAGATCGGCGTAGACGTGCCGGTCGTGAGCGTCGGCGATGTGCTGGGCCCGCTCGTCGAACGCGGCGGCAGCGGCTGCCGCGCGGCTCTGGGCGTCGACCAGACGGCTCACCGCTGACGGCCACTCCGCGGCGGCCTCCGGCGTCCGCAGGTAGGCGCACGCCGCGTCCAGCGCCTCTACGTCCCGGCTGTAGAACACCCAGAGGGCGGGGGCGTCCTGGACAACGTCCCGCAAGTCGGCGACGTAGGCCGCGTCCCGCCACTGCTGCTGCGCACGCTCGAAACAACGGTCCAGGACGCGCAGGGCTTTCTCGCGGATCAGGCGTTCGGCCGGGTCGTCGTCCTTGTACACGTAGGAGAGCCGGGCGTCATGGTGGGTGGAGGGCTGAACCGACTCTGCCTCCCGGCCCGTGAACGGCTCGAACTCGAAGTCGAGTCCGCCGAACTCACCACGGCCGACCTTCGTCAGGTACGGCGGGAAGTGCGGCTGGAGGCGGTCCAAAATCTCCGGCATCTCGTCCGGGGTGATCTTGTGGCTGTTGCTGAACATCTGGGTTCTCCGATCGGGTCAGGTGAAGCGGGGGCGGGTGCTGTTCTCAGCTGCGGCTGCTCGCCACAGCTCCGTGTGCCGTTCGACCGCGTCGACCGTGGTCCGGGCGCGGCGCTCGGTGCCCGAGGGGCAGCGGGAGTGGTCCGCGTCGAAGATGGGGTCGTCCTCGGCTGAGACTCCCGGCCGGTTGCTGTCCTGCAAGTGGTCCTCCGGGTCAGGAGCGGTTGAGGTAGGCGTCCTGGAGGCGGGTGAACCGCTCGAAGAGCCGGACGCCGGCCGCGCATCGGGTGTCGTGCTGGCAGGTGGTGCAGCCCGCCCGGTACGCGTCCCAGATGTCGGCGGCGCGCATGTAGCGGGTGTGCAGGTCATCGGCCATGAGGGGTGGTGCCTCTCGGTGGTGCGGGGTGGACGTTGGTGGCCTGGTGGCCCGCGTCCCACGCCCTCGCAGCCGCCGTTGCGGCGGCTGCGAGGAGCGCGAGAGCGAGCGGGTGGGCCATGCCGCACACGGTGACTGCCCGTGCCGCGAGGTGCTGTGCGGCGCGGGCAGCAGGTATGTGCCGGGTCAGGACCGGTGCCGCACGGGGGCGGGGGAGTGCGGCCGGGCGGGGGCCGGGGACGGCTCGGTCCGGCCGTCCCGCTCGTGCGGAGTCGGCCGCATCGGAAGCGCCGCCGCGCCCTGGAGTTGCTTGCAGGCGGGGCAGGTCCAGCCGGTGAAACCGAACCACCCTGAGCACGTGTCGCACTGCAACGTGCCGCTGTTCTCCACCGGCACCGGGGCCGGGGCCGTGCTGCGCGGGCGCTGCCCGTTCGACGGCCGGAACGTCACCTTGGGCGCGAGGAGGAGTACCGGCTGCAGTTCGTAACCGGGGTCCATCTCGGCGAGGGTGCGGCGTGCTTGGCGGCCGGCGGACCGGGCGCGGGCATCGCCGTCGACGACCAGGTGGTGCACGAGCTGGCGGAAGGCGTTGTCGGTCTCGTCGCGTTCGAAGCCTCGTTGGTTGTCGTCGCGCTCCTGGTCCTCCAGCCAACCGGCCCGGGGGACGAGAGTGGTGGGGCTCATGCCGCCACCGCCCATCCGGCACGTGCCGGGCGGGCGGCGCGGATCTGGTGGATCTGAGCGGAGAGGGTACGGAGCCGGTCGTTCTGGGCGGCGGTCCGCAACGCGATGGCGCGGGGTCCGCCATTGCGGCTGGAGTCGGGGTTCGTGCTCGCCTCGTGCTGGAGCTGGGTGGTGAGCGTGTCGAGCCGGCGGCCTTCGGTGTCCCGGTCCGCGTCGACCGCGGCCGCCAGGCGCTCAGTGTGGGCAGCGCGGTGGGCGGCGAGCTCGCGGCCGGTCCGGCCGGCACGCACCATCTCGTCCGTGTCGGGTCGTCCGTCGCCGTCGCGCAGGGCGAGTTCCTCGCACGCGGCCCGCACGGGGCAGCCGGTGCGGAGGCGGATCGCCTCGGTACGGCGGGCCTGCCAGGCGGCGAGCCCCTGGTCGTCGGCGCAGAAATAGAGGTCCGGGTCACCGCCAGCGCGCGCTGCGCTGGAGTCGACCGCGGCCTGGATTACGGCCCGGCGTGTGTGCCGGGCCTGAGTGGATGTCATCCTGTGCATGCGCGTTTGCCCTTCTACAGAGGGTGAACTGCGAAGACGAACCCCCGGGCATGCCCGCCTGGGGGTTCGTCGTGTTCAGGGCCGGTGGCCCTGGGCTGCTGTACGAGCAGCCACGGCCCCGGCCGCCCCCTCTTGAAGCGGGGCGGCCGGGGCCGTGGTCGTTCGTCGCGGGTATTCGAGGTCAGAACGAGGTACGCGTCCAGGCCGGGAAGCGTTGCGCGCATCGTCCGCAGTGGGGCCGGTGGATGATCCGGCACCATCCGGCAGCGACCGCCTCGACGAGGCTGGACGCGGTGGCGCCGCAGCGCTCGCACTGGAGTTGGCCCTCCTCCAGCTGCGCGGCAGCCTGGTGGGAAACCAGCGGAGCCTCGGGACCGTCGGTGGGGCGCGCGCCCTGCGGAACGGTGCGACGCTGGTCTGCCTGCCGCACACGGTGGAAGGCGGCAGCCCACTCAGCGCGGCGTTCGACCGCCCCACTCTCGCTGCGCCCCCGCAGGGTCTGGTCAGTCTGCGGGCTGAATGCCTTGGGCAGCACCGAGGTGGCCTGGCGGCTGGAGGCTTCCGTGGCGGCGTCGGTCAGGGCGTGGCGCCACTCGGGGATCGTGATGTCGAACTGGACCCTGCGGTTGCTGCTCCGGCAGTGGACTGCGGCGGCGACGTGGGCCTTGCCGGTGTGGTGAGGGACCAGCTTTTGCACCTTGCTCTGCATGCCGGTGATGGGCACCCAGGTCTCGCAGTCCTGGCAGACCAGTACGGCCTTGAGCGGGTTGCGGAGGTCGATGTGCGAGGGCAGGAGCTGAGAGAGCTTGATGGCAGGAAGGGCGCTGACCCGCTTGGTGCGGGTCCGGCGGGGGCGTTCTTTGGCGGTGGGCATCGCGGCGGTGACGGGCATGCGGGATCTCCTCATGTGCGAAGGGGAAGGGGGCGGCGTCGCGGTGCTCTCTCCGCCCGTCAGGCCGCGCGGGTGACCCCGGCGTCCTGTCGGACGGACAGCACATAGCGCTGCGACGTGCAGTAGAGAGTCAAGAACCCGGCGGATTTGTTGGTGCCATCAACCCCGGTCCCCTCTTACGAGGCGGACGACTTTCTACGTTGGATTAGTCGGTGTTCCGTGAGGCCCACCGACTTACATACATCAGGTTGCCTCAGGTACCCTCAGGTGTCAAGCGGTATAGTGAGGCACCTAGACGGAAATGAAGGAGGCGAGGCGCCATGCCAGGGCAACCGAGGGCCGACAACCGGCCGCCGTACGCGCGCATCGCGGGTCACTACCGCGACCTCATTGGTTCCGGGGAACTCGCGCCAGGCGAACTGCTGCCCAGCATCCGAGCCCTGGCGAACCAGTGGAACGTCAGCACTGCAACGGCCGACCGTGCCATGAAGCTGCTGCGGGATGAGCAGCTGGTGCACGGCATCCCGGGCGTCGGCACCGAAGTCATGGCGCGGCCCCTGTCCCTCGCATCGGGGTCCGAACGTCACGACCGCAGCAGCAAGACGAAATCGTCGTGGGGCGTGGGCGAGAAGTCCTCCGGCCACACCGCTGGCATGGTGCCGGCCCCCAAGAGCGTCGCGTGTGTGCTCGGCATCGACCCTGGTGACGACGTGATTCGCCGAAGCCGCGTCTACCGGGACGCTCACGGGATCGTCTCCCACTCAACGTCCTGGATCCCAGCGGAGTTCTCCCGGGTGCTGCCCGAGCTCGCGCGCAGCGAGCGCCTCAAGGGAGGTCTGTCGCTGGACCTCATCGCTGAAGCCACCGGGCGCCAGGTTGAACAGCGCATAGATGAGGAGACCGCTCGCATCGCTACGAAGGAGGATCTGGAGCTCCTAGAGCTGGACGCCGAAACCGTCGCAGCGATCCTGGTACTGACCGCCAGGTTCCTGGACGTCGACGGCCAGCTCCTCGAGTACGGCGTAGACCTGGGTGGTCCTGGCCGCACGCGACGCACCACGTCCGAGGTGCTGCGGTGAACGCCAGCGACGCCGTACTCCTGGACGACACCCTCACCAGCTACCTCGAAGCACGCCACGGCGAGCTCATTCGCGCTGAGCACGCCGACACCCTGACTCTGGAAGGACGATTCGAGATCAGCCGCATCTCCACAGCGTTGCCCGGTCGCCAGGGGCCTGCGCCCCGCGCAATCCTCATGACTGGTCTGCAGGGTGCTGGAAAAACGACCCTCGCCCGCGCCTTGGAGGATGCCGGCTTCCGGCGCCTCTGCCCTGACGAGGAAATGTTCCGCCGCTACGGACACTACGGTCGCGACTTCCCCCGCGGCGAGTTCCTTGTCCGGGAGGCACCCGTCCTCAAGGACATCGCCCTGGGCGTACAGCAGCTCCTGGCGGCCGGACACGAAGTCGTAGTCGACCACGGGTTCTGGACACGGGAAGAGCGTGCCTTGTGGGCGGCGACCATCATGGAAGCCGGCGGTGAGCCCGTACTGATCTACCTGCCTGCGCCTCACGAGGTGCGCTGGGAAAGGATCCGGAAGCGCAACGCAAAGTCGCTGGTTGATGCGAACAGCATCTCGTTCAGCGAGGACGACCTGCTTCGGCATGCGAACCGCTTCGAGACGCCCACCGCCGACGAACCGCACATCGTTTACGGCGGAGATCCGGCGCACGTCCTGGCAGAGCTTCGCCATGCAAGTTCTGGCGGTCCTCATTGACCACGACCTCCCATACGCAGCTCTTGGCGCTCAGTGACCATGACCGTGCTCAGGTAGTGCGACTGCGTAAAGTGACATCGGCCGGTGACATTCGGAATGTCACCGCCACTTGTCACCTCCGCGCGAACATGGGTGCGTGCCATGCTCGCCCGCAGAGGGGCTGGCTTCTGCTCCGCTGACAGCACCTTGTTGGGGCGCAGGATGCGCCGCTGGACCGTACGGTGAAGGGATCGGCGATGGATGAACGTCCCGACTGGGCGCGCCGGATGGTCGAGGAGCGCGCCGCCCGCGACTGGTCGCAGGCCGACGCCATACGCGCGCTGATGGCCCGACTCCCCGATGACCAAGAGGTCAGTGAGCAGGACCTGCTTCGCCAGTGGAAGCGTTGGGAACGCGGCGACGCCCAGCCGACGAAGTACCGGTCCGCCATCGCCGCCGTCTTCAACACAACGACGGGTGCCTTCTTCCCCGAGCGGGGCCGCCGTGACGGGCGAGCCGAGATCTTGCAGGTCAGCGGCATGGACACCGTGGACGTCATCGCTCGGCTACGTGCCTCCGACATCGACGTGGCCACCCTGGATGCGCTGCGGATTACTGCGGATCGGCTGTGCTGCGAGTACGCATACTTGCCCGCCGACCAACTGCTCCTGGAGGGCAAGGCGTGGCTGGCCCGCGTCGTGGGCCTCCAGCACCAGCGGGTCAGCCTGGCACAGCACCGCGAGATCATCGCGCTCGCCGGGAAGCTCTCGCTCTTGGTGGGCTGCGTCGAGTACGACTCCGGCCGACCTCGCGACGCGGAGGCCACACGGCAGGCCGCGCTGATGCTCGGCCAGGAGGCCGGGGAGTTGAGCGTGCAGGGTTGGGCGCATGAGATGCGAGCATGGTTTGCGCTGACGAGGGGCGACTACCGTGGTGTTATCGCGGCTTCAGAGGCCGGCATTGCCGTGGCGCCAACTGAGAGCGTTGCCGTGCAGCTGCATGCGCAGAGGGCGAAAGCATGGGCGCGGCTAGGGGACCGGACTCAGACCGAGGTGGCGTTGGACCAGGGCCGTCAGCTCCTGGAGCGCTTGCCGTACCCGGAAAACATCGAGGACCACTTCGTCGTGGACCCTGCCAAGTGGGATTTCTACCGGATGGACGCGCTACGCAAGGTCGGCGAGAACCGTCTCGCAGAGCAGCTGGCTCACGAAGTAATCCGGGCCGGAACGGACTTCGACGGGACAGAACGCTCGCCCATGCGAATCGCGGAGGCCCGGGTCACCTTGGGCGTGGTCGCGGCCCGCGAAGGCGACCTGGACTCCGCGCTCGGCTTCGGGGAAAGGGCTCTCACAGGCAGCCGACGGTCGCTGCCGTCGCTGGCGATGGTTTCCGCTGACCTCGGTCAGGCCCTCCAGTCCCACTACCCGCATGCGTCAGAAGCCCAGGCTTTCATAGCTCATCTCCGCGAGCTGAGAGGTGGTCAGTGACTGACCGCAAAGAACGCTCACGACTTACCGCGGGACACACAAAGAAGCATAGATCCATGTATAGTTTCAGTGGCACTAAGGAGTACACATGGACGCCATTGAAGCTCTCCTGTCGCGACCGAACCTGCCTCCCCCGGCAGCGCGCGCGGCTTTGCGGCGGGCAGATGGCCTCACCCAAGCGGAAGTCGCAGAGGCGTTGGAAGTGAGCCGCGTCGCCTTCCATCGCTGGGAGACGGGCCAGGCTGAACCGCGAGCTCGATCCCGTGCCGCCTACCTGCGCCTCCTCCAAGGCTTGGCGAAGAAACACCCTGAAATAAGCATGGAGAACAAATCAGCCTAAGCCTCTCTACACACAGAAACGGTCCTCGTCGCCACAACGAGGACCGTTCACCTGCAAATAAGTCGACTCGCAGCCTGCAAGCATCCCGAGTCGTGCCCGGTGAGGTGACCTCGCCCGGGGGTGATGCCCGTGGACCTATCGGTCCGCGTTTCACCTCTACCCAGGATAAGCGGACCATGTCACGGATCGCCACCATCTGAGTCTCCTGTCAGGTCACATCTGCTGGTCACGGCTTCCCTATTAGGGGAGATCGCCACATGCACCGCCCGCCCTGCCCACGCCGTCGGCATCCAGCTGCGGCTCGACGAATCTTTCCTTCCTGGAGTGTCACACCGACGCCTGAGGCGACACCGGCAGGAGGCGTGACCACGGCCTTCGCTACCTTCGCCCCGGCCGTGAACACCGCGCCTACACTCGGCATCCTCCTGCGCGCCCCGCACTCGATCGCTCGCGTTCCGGGCGGTGAGCTGTGACTGACGAATTCGGCAACAGCTTCCTGGAGCGTGCTTGGGAGACCCCGGAGGAGGTGGTTCTGCGCCGTGAGCTGGTCCGGACACCGGGACTTCAGCCCGAGGATCTCGGCGTCCTCGCGGAGCTGCTCCTCCGCGATCCCAGGCTCCCCTCCACGATGGAAGCCATCCGCGGCGACCTCCAGGCGCGCGGCTGGAAGATGGGCAAAGACCGGTACAAAACGATCACTGCGCGGCTGACGCGAGCAGGGCATCTTTCCCGCGTCCCCGCCTATGACTCGACCACTGAGCGCCCCACCTGGGTCACCCGCGTCTACCGGAACCCGGCGAACAACGAGCAGTACGTCGATCTGGGCATCACCGCATCTATGCAGGTCCACGCCGAAACGCGGGCTTCCCGCGATTCGGAGTGCCAGCCGCCCACCGAATCGCGGAAAACCCGCGTTTCGCCTGGTCAGAGCCGGAACGCGGAAAACCCGCAGTCCGGGCCCGAACTGCGGAAAATCAGCAGTTCGAGAACCCGCGTTTCGCCTGGTCAGAGCCGGAATACGGAAAACCCGCAGTCCGGGTCCCACCCCCCACACCCCCCGGAGGAGGAGGATTCCTCCTCCCCCAACCCCCTCACGCGCACCAACCGGTCGCTCCCGCCCCAGAGGGAGGAAGGGCGGGAGTTCACTCCCGAGGAGCTCGCAGCAGCACAGGACTTCCTGCAGCGAATGCAGCGATGGCAGGCCGGTCTGTCGACGGCCCGCAAGTGCGCCCCGCGGCTGCTGCGTGCGATGCGTACCCAGGGCTGGCCCTCGCTGGCCGGCATGAACGACGTCCAGCGCCTGGCGCTGGAGGCCGAAATCTTCAAAAACACCGGTGGCGCGACCTCGTGGGTGAAGTGCCTGCCGGGCTGGGTCGATGACCTGTGCCTCTACCGCAAGCCCTCCCCGGCCGCCGCCACGGCCCCGGGTGCCGCCCCGCAGGACCCTGTCGCGCTGCGGGCCGCCTGCCCGGACTGCGACCAGTACGGCTGGGCCCTGGACGACGACGACGACGGCCCCAACCGCCGCTGCACCCACCCGACCCTGACGACCCCCCAGGAGCAGCTGTGAGCGTGTTCGAGGAGTCGGTCGTGAGCATGCCTGTGCAGCAGCTGGAGGAGTCGCCGGACGCGGTGAGCGTTGCCGCGGAGACGTCGATTCTGGGGGCGTGCCTGCTGGCCACCGCTGCGTACGACCCGGTTGCCGCCGCCATGCAGGTGCTGAGCAAGGAGGGTGATTGGTATCGGCCGCATCACGAGACGATCTGGCGGGCGATCGTCACCTTGCACTCCAAGGGCAAGCCGACCGGCGTGCCGATGGTGGAGTCGGAGCTGCGCCGTACCGGTGAGCTGAACAAAATCGGCGGGTTCGTCCAGCTGTCGCAGATCGCCCAGCAGGCCTGCACCTCGGTCGAGGTGATGCACTACGCGGAGATCGTCCACGGTTATGCCCGCCTGCGCCGCTACCAGGAGGCGCTGGTGCGCGGGATGCAGACGTCCCGTCAGGTCGACCCTGTCAGCGTCAACGAAGCGATCGCCGCCCACCAGGCGGAGCTGGAGCACATCGCCGCCGACGAGTCGAGCGACGACGGGCTGTTCGGCCGGTTCGGCGACGGCCTCGAAGCCCACATGGACGGCCTGGAGACCACGCTGGAGGCCGCCGCGATCACCGGGCTCACGGACCTGGACGCGGCTCTCAAGATGCTGCCCGGGAACATCATCATGGTCGCGGGGCGCCCGGCCATGGGAAAGAGCGCGATGACGCTCGGGGTGGCCCTGGCCAACGCCGCCTCCGGACGGCCCACCCTCGTACACAGCATCGAGATGGGCAAGCACGAGGTCACCAACCGCGTGCTGGCCAGCAAGTCCCGTGTCGCCCTGCACCACCTCATGGAGGGTGGGCCGGCCATCACCGAAAGCGACTGGACCCGCATCGCCAGGCGCCTGCCCGACCTCGAAACGATGCCGCTGTGGATGGACTACACCCCCCGCGTCACCCCCGGCCTGGTCCGCACCCGCATCAACTCACTAATCCGCCAGACCGGCAAAGCCCCACTAGTGATCATCGACTACGTCCAGCTCATGCACACCGACCAGCGCAACCCCCGGCAAAGCAACTACGACCGCGTCAGCGAAGTCAGCCGCGAACTCAAACTCCTCGCCGAAGACACCGGCGCCGTCATCCTCTGCTGCGCACAGCTCAACCGCGGCTCCGAGCACCGGGAAGGCAAGGTCCCACAGACCTCCGACCTGCGCGACTCCGGACAGCTCGAACAGGACGCGAGCGGCATCATCCTGCTGCACCGAGATGACGCCTACACGCCTGAGAGCCCCCGGGCCGGCGAGAGCGACCTCATCCTCAGCAAGAACCGCAACGGGCCGACCTGCACCATCACTGTGGCCCACCAGTTCCACTACAGCCGCCTGCGCGACATGAGCCAACAGGACGAGCCGAACATGTAGGGTCTCAAGTTTCGTGTCGGAATCTCATGGTCGATGTCGGACGGCAGTCGGATCCGACATCGACCGTGAGACACGTCAGTTAAGCGGGGCGCGGTGCCTGCAGGGGGGCTGGGAGTCGCAGAATCGCCTGGCTGGCCGAAGGAGGTGGAGGACATGCGGGTCGCCATTGACGGGGCACAGATCGGAAGCCAGGCGGACCTACACCGGGTTCTTGCCAAGTCTCTGGACTTCGGTCCGTACTACGGGCACAACCTGAGCGCCCTGTGGGACCGCCTGAGCAGGGATGTCGAGCGCCCGGTCGAGATCGTTTGGGAGAACGCTGCAGTCAGTCGTGGCCGCATGGGCGATGAAGTGTTCGAAGCGATCGCGTCCGTCCTGGTCCGAGCTGCCGCAGAAGACGAGCCGAATGCACCGGACAAGAGGCTCACCGTGCGTTTCACCTGATGTGGAGCCCAGCGGCGAGCGGTTACACATCGTCGAGACAGGTCAAGCGGGTCGGGCCGCCGCATCCGTCCGGCGTCCGACACGAAGCTGAGAGGCTGCGCGTCCGACACGGCGCGAGACGGCGGACCGGTTCCAGGTGTTGGGGTGTTGTCGGGCAGCATAGGGCGATAGGCTGGGATGAGCCAGTACCTCGGGAGTTGAAGGCCCTCGATACGGCCTCGTTGGTCAAGCTGCAGGAGCTGGCATGCGAGCTTCAGCCTCAACCAGCGGTTGGGGACCGGGCATAGGTGCAGGCGAAGGCAGCGCCCGATGAGACCCACTACCTGTGGCCGACCCTGTGGAACAGTCTGCCCCATCGCTCCATCACCCAAAGCCAGTTGCGGTGCGGACTCGCCGAGGCGCTGCACCGCGCCGACTGCGCCGAACCGGTCTACTGCTGGGCGATGGCCGCGCGAATCCGGTGGTCGACGCGGAGGTCGTGCGCCAGGTGGCCGAAGTACATCACGCTCTCCGGGTGCTGTCGCAGCATGGCCGCCACCGAGCTGGCGGCGTCCCCGCTCAGGGTCGTCCACCAGGAGAAGCCCTCTGCCTGCCCGCTCTGGTCGTCCAGGAGGGGGATCCATTCGAACGCGCCACCACAGCACGCTTCCAGGAGATCGAGCTCCCTCGCCCGGGCCGCTTCCTCGGCGATACTGGCCAGCCACTTGACGGTGGCGCCGAGTTCCTCGGAGCCGTGGGAGACGTCCGTACCGAAGAGTGTCGCCATCGCGGACACGACCTCTACAGCACGAGCGGCGTCGGCCAGCAGGTCCGCCATGATCGAGGCGACGGGAACCTTGATCAGCACGTCGAAGTAGAGAGCAGCGTCGTCGGGATGCGTAGCGGCCAGCGTCAGGAGGTCCGCCCCCGCACCCGTCGGCCCGGCGAACAGTTCCCGCTGGAGGTGCTCGCCGCGTAGCACAACGGGCTCCGCCGGCTCGTCCAGCTCTTGCGCGACGAAATCGAGGAAGGCAGACACCGTGGCCGGGCGTCGCTCCGGGTCCCTCTGGGTCGCTTCCCGGACGATCGCACGCCAGGGGCCCGACTTGGGGAGCAACGGAACGTTCACGAGGGGCATCTCGCCCGTGACGGCCCATCCGATGAGCTGCCCCAGGCTGTAGATGTCGGCGGTGGGGCCCGCGTGGTGGGCGTCGTTGTAGTGCTCAGGGGCCGCGAAACCCTCGGAGCCGAGGAAGACCCCCACGCGGGTACGCTGCGGATCGGTCGTCTGGCCCAGGGGCCGCCGCACAATCCCCCAGTCCGCCAGGACCCAGCGACCTTTCAGGCGCAGGACGTTGGCCGGCTTGATGTCCCGGTGGATCCATCCCTCATGGTGCGCCACCGCGAGGACCGAGCAGAGGGATTCCAGCAGCTCTCGTAGGGCTGCATCATCGGAGAATTCCTCCTGGCAGCTCTCGGCGGTGGCCTCCGCGTACGGCATGACGAACCAGGTGTACTTGGGATCGAAGTCCAGGATCGGCATCGCGTGCGGGTTCCCGATCAGGCTGCGCCCGCATTCAATCTCTCGCTTCATGCGGGCAACTTGACGGGCGGGCGGGTACTTGTCCTTCAGCTTTTTGAGGATGACGACCTTGCCGCTGGGCTTGTGTACCGCCTTAAAGACGTTTGCCTGGCCGCCGTCGGCGAGGGGTAGCCGTTCACACGCGTAGTCCTTGCGCTCGCCCCGTCTGGAGGGGCTGAGCAGCTCTCCGGTTCGTGGCGCGACCAGCGGCTTGCCAGCGATCTCCTCCAGTTCCCCAGCTTCCGAGAAAAGGGTGATCCGGTCGCTCGTGTGAGCAATGGCATCCGCGAGGCTCACCGAAGCCGGCGGGTTCGCGTCTGCTGGTCGCCTGGGAGCGACGACGTTTTGGAAGACCTCTGCGGGTTCGAACCCCTCAGCGAGGTACTGGAGCACCTCGCGCTGGTCCTCGGGCAGCAGTGGTTGGAAGGCGTCGAACTGAGCCCTGCCCGTGATGGTGCGGATGGCCTCCAAGGTCTGGCCGTCGATGCCCAGCGCTGTGAGGTCGGTGACGGAGAACCGAGCGAAGAGAGTCGTCGGAGCGTGGGAGGCGGGCCGCGAAGTGACCAGCCGCTCCATGGCCACGACGTCCCGCACCTCCAGACTCCCCATCGCGGAGTTCACGGAGACGAGCCGGGTGGCGGCCCACTGGAGGGCCTCGTCGTGCGGCAGCACCTTGAGGAGGAGAAAGGTCTCGCTTCCGTCGTCGGGCGCGAGGAGCACGCCCCTCCAGAAGGCTGTGATGCGTATCGTCCTCATCCGCGGATCACGGGCCATGCGCGCGACGGACAACCCCAGCCCCTTGTCCGCGTACAGCTCGGCCACCGTCAGCGACTGGAACTTGGTGATCGCCTTGCGAACCCCGGCCCGGACGGGCTTCTCCAGCTGCTCGTAGTCGGTCCAGAAGGTGTGCACGACGGCGAGCTGCGGCAAGGCTAAGTCTCCAACGCGAGGGGCTGGTTGTCCGGCTCTCCAGCGTATCGCCCGGGCGTCGATCGGAAGTCATGCCATTCGCCGGTCCGGCGCCACCTCCGGGCTCGCCTACATTGGCCCCTTCCACGCAGCGCCCTGTGCGGCACCACCGAGTCCACCGTCCTCAGGAGATATAGGAACGCGGTGAACGGCAGCAGTGGAACGAGCCACAGCGGCTGACGGTAGTAGCGGAGCATCGGCCTGTACGTACCCGCCATCACCGCCCACGCGGCAGCACCAGCCACGCCGTCACCGTGTTCCCGCTCCGGACGCCGACTACCAGGGCCACCGGTGGAGCCAGATAGACGAACACGAGACCCGCGGCCGTCCCCACGAGCAGCAGCGGATTGTGCCGCAGTTGCGCGTACGCGCTCCGCGCGACCATTCGCCGCAGCTCGCCAAGTCCCGGATACGGGCGAACGCTGTCGACCCGCTCCGCGAGGCCCAGCCAAATCCCTCGGGCATGCTGTTAGAGGATGGTTCGTGAGCATTTGACCGTGTCTTGTCTTGAAGGGCGCTCATCAGCGGCTACTTCGAAAGGCGCTGTCCGGTGGGGCCGCAGGCGATACTCGTGTTGTGGACTGGTTGAAGCGAGCTTGGGCGGCGGAACAGCTTCAAGATTGGGACGAGGCGATCGCGCTGGTAAGCGCCCACGCCGAATGCTTCTCCCACGATCCGGACATACACGACAACCATCTGTGGCACATGGATCTGCTGGCCCGAGCGGAACGGGTTCCAGAACTTACGGAGCGCGCCCTCACGGATAGCCACGCACGTCGAAGACTCAACAGATCGCTTCGAGAGCGGGGTATGGAAGCGGCGCTGCGTGACCGCGCCGAAGACGGCGACTGTGGCGCCCTGTATATCCTTGTTCGACTGATGTGCGAGACGGGTCGGGTGCAAGAAGCTCAGAAGGTAGTTGCGGACATCGGCCCGGAGGACCAGTACGCACGCCAGATTGTGGCCGGCGATTGCTGGACGTAGGTGTCCAGCTACGACTTTCTCGCGAAGTTGCCGGTGTCGGCCTCGGTGAGGAGGCCGAGTTTGACCAGGCGTTTCAGCTTGGCGCGGGTGCCTTCGATGTTCTTCGGCAGCAGTTCGTGGCCGAGGGCTTCGCAGACGTTCTTGGCCCGTAGCGGTCCGGTCGTCTGATTGAAGGCGTCGAGGATGCGGGGGTAGTCCGGGTGTTCGGGCAGCTCCGGCGAGGATGCGGGGAGCCGGTCGGCGAGACCGGTCACGGTCTTGCGGGTGATCGCGAGGTGCTCCAGGTGCGTCTCGGCCTCCCGCAGCCGGGTCTGCAGGTCGTCGATCTGTGCGCGGAGCTCGTCGGCCAGGGCCAGGGCGGCGTCTTTCTGGAGGTCCAGGGCTTCGAGCAGGGGCTGGAGGTTCACGCTGCCACCGTCTGCATCGCGCGCCTGGTGGGGGCGTTCACGCCGGTGAGGCGTCGGGTCATGACGTGGGTCATCACCCAGTAGACGCGGGAGGCGGAGGAGGAGGACCGGTGCTCGTAGTCGCGGACCAGGCGCCGGTGCAGTATCAGGATGCCGTAGGTCTGCTCGACTCTCCATCGCTTCGGCTGCGGCACGAACCCCTTGACCTGTGGGTCGCGTTCGACGATCTCGACATTGATGCCCAGGCCGGCGCCGTGCAGAACGACCTGGTTCTTGAAGCCCTGGTCGGCCCAGCTCTCGTTCTGGCCGAGGCGTGCCTCCTCGAACGCGGTGCGAGCGGCTTCCAGCTCGGCGGGCAGGAAGATCAGGCTCACGGTCGCGAAGTCCAGGTTCGCCTCGGAGAGCCCTTCGGGGCTGACTTCGGCGAGGAGCTTGAGCTGGTCGTCGTCCAGGCCGGAGTAGGCCCGCCAGTCGACGTCGTCCAGCTCCTCGTAGAGCTGCTTGATGGTCGCTGGGTCGTCCTCGCCCGCGATGGCGTTGTGCAACAGCTGGATCGCGACGAGCTGCTGCCGGGTCAACGCCTCCTCGATCAGCATGCAGTCGATCTCGCCCAGGCCCGCGTCGATGGACGCCATGGTGCGGTGGTTCCCGGAGAGGACGAGTTCGCGGCCCTCGTCGTACTCGCCGCCCGCGTAGATCAGCGGGGTCGAGGTGAGGCACCCGTCGCGGCGGACGTTCTCCACCAGCCGGTCGTACTCCTCCTGCCGCATGAAGCGGGCGTTGACCTCCAGCCTGGTGAGCTGGCGGGGGTCTCGGCGTACGAGGCGGGGCCGGAACAGGGGGGTGTCGGTCATCGCATGTCCTTACCGTGCTTGGTCTTCCACAGGTCGAGGGCTCCGGCAAGGTCGTAGGAGCCGAGTGGGCCGCCGTACTGGAGCTGGTAGCGGTGGATCCCGTCGCCCTGGTCCTTCGGGGTGGTCTCGGTGCGCTTCTGGAGCTTCATGCCGGGGATGCCGCAGCCGTACTTCTCGCTGCTGGGCCGGTCGGTGAACGCGGTGGTCGTCCAGCCGGTGATCCGCTTCGACAGCGATCGTTGGATGAGGAGCTGCGCTTCCTTCGTGGAGGCGGCCATCACGATCAGCTTGGCCAGGCGCCGGTACTTCGTCCACGAGACCGGGAAGTCGCTCATGAGGTAGGCGGTGTTCGGGTCGAACTTCAGCGGGAGGTACGCGAACGCGCCGATCAGGCGCCCGTCGACCGCGACACCACAGGCGATGAGCGGGCTGCCCGGCTTGATCGTCTTGCTCATGAACTGGGATCGGATCGCGGCGAACTGGCCGCCCGTCAGGTTGTGCAGGCTCATCCGGTCGCCGAGGGCGTCGTCCTTTCCGATCTTCGGCATCGGGATGGCCTCGGTGGGCTGCCGGGGGCGCACGATGCGCCGGGGCCCGGCCGCCGCGTGCACGTAGATCGGTAGGTCGCGGTTCGCGGTCTGGACGACGCCGGCGAGCCGGTTGGGCAGCTCGGGGCGCTCCATGTGCAGGCCCAGCACCCAATTGGGCCGGTCCTGGACCTGCTCGATGATCCGTTACTTGCCCGCCTCGTCGAGCTCGCCGAACGTCGGATCAGGCCAGTTGAAAGCGGCGTCCAGCGGTGCGAACTGGCTGGTGTAGTCCCCGGAGTAGAACGGCGGGAACATCACGAGGGGAGCCTCGGACGGAACCTGGTCGAGGTAGTCACGGACGTCGCCGGCGAAGAAGCTCCCGAGGCGGGTCTCCAGGCCGCGCAGCTTCGTGGCGGTCTTCTCGTGCATCCTCGGCCACTGCTCTTGGGTCGCGGCGAGCGTCCGCCGGTAGTACACGCCGTCCTTCCCGATGTACTGGAGGAACCGCGTTCCGAGCATCAGCGTGGCCATCAGGTCCGCCCGGTCCTCCCGATACGGGTGGAGCCAGCCCAGTTCCTCTTCGTGGTCCTCGCGCAGGGTGAACTCCAGTGGGTCACTTGCGAGGTACCAGCCCAGCGCTCAGCTGTATGCCTGGATGTCGTTGCCGTGGACCGGCCGGGAGCTGCCGAACTTCTCGTGCAGCACCCGCTTGATCGTCATGTTCCCGGAGCAGCCGACGTAGATGTCGGACTCGGGCCAGGTGCCCGCGTGCTCGTAGATGATCGACCGGAGAGGCGCGGGAATCGAGCCGTGGAACATGAGCCGCTCCTTGGGGGACCTGCCGAGATGGGCGGCGATGGTAGCCGACCCGGCGGGCCCCTCCCTGGGACATCCGCGCAGGCCAGGGCGATACGGCGAAGCCCCCGGCCGGGCGGGTGCCGGCCGGGGGCTTCGGGTTGAGCGCCAGCCTGGATTTGAACCAGGACCTCCCACCCGGAAGGCGGGTGTGCTGCGTTTGCACTACTGGCGCGTGCGGTCAACTGCACGACGCGATGAAACAGCTGATCGCAATTCGTAACACTACACTCACTCACCGACACCATCGGCCGATGCGCTCGTGCCACTTCCCGGCCTCACGCCTTCGAGCGGCCGAATACCCTGCTGAGCAGGAGCGCGAGGCCCGCCCTGGGGGCCCGGAGCAACACTCGGAAAGCGAAGGCGGCGGCCTCCTGCCTGTCCAAGGCGTATATCTCGGCGGCCCACTCCTCGCGGTAGCGGTCTCGCTGCCCCGCCGGCAGGAAGATGACCGCGAGGGCGAGATTCCGTTCAGCGACACGGAGCGCCGGGTCCGAAGCGGCAGACCGCCCTCCCCCCTTGGCCATCCTCCGCTTATCAAGCCACTTCGCGAGCGGCTCGGTGATGTTGAGGATTGGCGGCCGAGGACCCTTGGGCACTGCACTGGCCTCCGTCGCCGTCCATTTGATTTTGAGCGGCTTCCCATCGGCATCGAGCACAGCCTCCACCGAGCCGTCCTCCTTATAGACGACGACGTGAGAGTCGGGAGGCAGCCTCAGGTTCTCCGTGGAGGTCGCGCGCATCGACCGGAAAGCCTCCGCGTATGTCCGTCGAGCCATGAAGGCGAACCAGAGAGCGCTCAGGCTAGTCAACGCCGTGAGCAGCGTCATAACCATGGAGACGTTCACGCTTCCCCTCCGCCGGGGCGCAGCACGAGGGAGCGGCGACGCTTACGGCCGTCAGCCTTCGCGAGGGCCAAGGGCGCGGCCTGGGCGCCCTTCTCGCTGAGTCGGTAGTACCGGCGCTTCGGTCGCCCCTCCACAGAGATGTCGATCTCCTCCCATCGACTTTCGAGCCACCCGCACTGCTCCAAGCGGATCAGGATGGGGTAGATCGTTCCACCCGGCAGGTCTGCGGCGTCAGCGATCTGTAGTCCGTAGTGCTCCTCGGCCGGGTGCTTGAGCAGCGCGTACAACACCGCCCGAGTCGCCATCGTCATTCTCGGTTCACCCATGCATCTACCCTACTTCTTATGCCACCTAGCTGGGTAGAGATAAGCCAAGGCTAGGTAGAGCTAGACACAGCCTCCTAGGTAGAGATAGACATGAGGCCCAGCGGTTGAGCGGCCGAGTCGCGTGAGGCGACCGGCCCCGTCGAGATAGGCACCTCATGATCAGTTGGGCCCTCGTGGCTTTGCTCTGCGGTATCGGATTGCTTCTCGCGGTCATAGTCGGTGGCGTCGCCGCCGCCCTCCCCGACCCGGCCGCCCCTCACTGGTCGGATCGTTGCCGCCGGGGCGCCAAGGCGTTCGCGGCCACGCTGACGCTACTCATCGCGCTGGCGGGCGTGATCATCCTTCTCGTCAAGGCGGTCCAGGGCCTCTCGTAACCGCCTCCCTTCGGGGGGAGAGAAGTGGGGCGTCAGCCGTGAAGGGGCTTGACCGGCTCTGTGGCCTCCTCGTTCAGCGCTCTTGGGGGGGCAGTGAGCGCGAGGCGAGTGAAGGCTTAGAACTGCGAGTGGGGCCGCGACCGGGTATCGGTCGCGGCCCCACTCGGTGCTTGGCGGCTACTGCTGGGGTTCGGGGAGGGTCAGGTCGTACGTGTCGTCGTACGCACCAGGGTTCGTCCACCCGGCCTGCTCAAGGGCCGTCTCGTCCGCGCCGAATGACAAGGCGTCACGCATGGCGTCCTCGATGTCTTCGACGGCGTCTTCGGGGAGGCCGGTCGGGCTGGCGGGGGCGTACCAGAGGGTGCGGCGCTCGGCGTCGAGGACCGCGCGCAGGTTGCCGTTGGTGACGTCGATGGTGAGGGCTGCCGCGGCGGGCATGGACTTGCGGACGACGTGGGCGGCGTAGGCGGCCGTTGCCGTGGCCGTGAGGGATGCGCAGCGGGCGCGTTCCGCTTCGCCGATCCGGTCCGCGCGCATGGAGTCGAGGGCGCCCTCTACCAAGTCGTCGCCCTGGCCGTCGTCGCCCTGGTCACCGTCGGCCGGGGCGCCCGGGGACTGCGGGCAGACCTCCCAGACGGCCATCTCCTCGCGGACGTGGTCCAGGGCTTCGGTCTCGTGCTCGAAGTAGTCCACGTCGACGTCGTGGGCGCACCGGATGTAGAGGACGCCGACCTTCAGGGTCCGGAGCTCGCCCCCTGCACCGGCGGGGATGACGTAGGCACCGCCGCGCCGGGGGTCGGTCACGTGGTAGTTGGCCGGGTGCCCGAAGTCGGTCGCCTCGATCCGCACCAGGTGGGCGATGGCCTGGGAGAAGAGGACGAGGGTGACGCTGTCGGTGACCTCGACCGCGTACGGCGGGACGGTCTCCAGGCCGCACGCGTGTCGCATGTTGGCCATGTCGGCCGCGCGGTAGCGGCGCTTGCGTGCGATCGCGTGGAAGGACAGGCCTGCCGCTTCCCGGCGGGTGGGGCCGACGCCCCAGACGTTGCGGTCGCCGTTGACGTCGCGGGCTTCCCACTCGCCGTGCTTGCGGTAGACCGCCATCTCCATGTCGGTGACGTTGGTGTGCGCGGGGGTGTCCTCCGGGAAGCTGCCGGGGACGGCGAAGAGGCTGGCGGTCCGGCCGAAGGGCAGGTGCTCGGCGAAACGCCCCTTGTTGTACCCGGTGAACTGGATCTGATCAGCGTTGGCGGTCGTGGTGGTACTGCCCTTCCGTTGCATTACGGGTGGTGGTGGAGGGGAGGCGCCGGGCGGGCCAGTGCGGGGCCCGCCCGGCGCCCGCTGGTCAGAACAGGGCCTTCTCCAGGCGGACCGGGCACAGGCCATCGGGGGTCACGGTGCGGGGCTGGTGGGGCTCGGCGTCACCGTCGGGGGTGCAGTGGGCGCAGCCGTACGGGTGGTGCCAGTGCCCGGTCAGGACCGCCAGGGCCTCGTCCAGGGAGGCGACTCCGACCACGCGGACGCCCGCGGTGGCCGCATCCTCCAGGGCGCGGCTGGGGACGAGGACGGTCGTCGCACCGTCGGCCGCGATCCTGCTGACCGTGGTCGTCAGGTCGTACGGGACGCGCACCGCACCGTCGAGACCGAGCTCGCCGCCCCGGCGCGGCAGTCGGCGGGGAGCTGGCCGACTGCCGCGAGGACCGAGCAGGCGATCGCAAGGTCCAGCCCGCTGGTCCCGACGCTGCTCCCGCCCTTGCTGATCACGGTGAGGCGGACCAGGACGTTCACCATCGGTCAGTCCAGGCCGCTGTTGATGACCTCTGCGCGCGCCCTATCCCTGGTCTCGTTCGGGGACCGGACAGGCAGGCCGTCCACGTTGAAGGCGGGCAGTCCGGGCACGGTGCTGGCGAGGACCTGGTAGCCGCTGTCGTGGGTGGCCGAGAGAGTGTCCGCGCGGCCGAACGGCTCGGGCTCGTAGGTGGCTGGTTGGGCGGGGACGTCCGCCTCGTAGTTGCCGAGCTGACTGTCGGCGTCCAGGCCATACGAGCCGATCCCGGACTGTGCGCACAACTCGTTGACGAGGCGGTAGACAACCTCGCGGGCGCTGGTGGCGTGCTCGGTGTGGACCGAGCCCATCGCGTCGACGCCGATCTCACGGTCTGCCCGTCCGCCCGCCGGTGCGTCGGTTCACCTGCGCTCGAGCGGAGGTGAGCCGTTGATCACGACGGCGCTCGTCGAGGAAAGGCGCGAGCGGGTGTCGACGCTGGAACGGCTGCTGCGTCTGGCGATGCGGATCATCCGACGGGCGCACCGTCGGCTGTGCGCAGCTAGTTGCCGTCCGAGGAGGTGCCGGCCGAGCTCGTCCGGTACTCGATCGAATGATGCTGCGCCCCTGTCTGGTCACGTGGCCGGGCAGGGGCGCTTTCGTCATGCCCCGATACCCTTTTCGGCATGATTCGAGCAGTGATCTTCGACGTCGGTGAAACCCTCACCCGCGATGACCGTTACTGGGCGTCCTGGGCCGACTGGCTCGATGTCCCCCGACACACCGTGTCCGCGCTCGTCGGCGCAGTTGTCGCCCAAGGCCGCGACAACGCCGACGCGCTACGACTCCTGCGACCCGGCATCGATGTCGCCGCCGAGTACGCGGCACGCGAGGCGGCCGGCCGCGGCGAGCACCTCGACGAGAGCGATCTCTACCCGGACGTGCGCCCCGCCCTCGCGGAGCTCCGCAGCTGCGGGCTGCGCGTCGTCATCGCCGGGAACCAGACCGCCCGCGCGGGCCAGTTGCTGCGCGCTCTCGACCTTCCGGCCGACGTGATCGGGACTTCTGGTGAGTGGGGCGTGGCCAAACCCGATCCTGCGTTCTTTCGCCGGGCAGTCGAGGCAGGGCAGGCGGCACCCGAGGAGACGGTCTACGTCGGCGACCACCCTGCCAACGACGTAGGCCCTGCCTCGGCGACCGGACTCCGCACGGCGCACCTTCGGCGCGGGCCGTGGGGGCATCTGTGGGCCGACAGCCCCGATGTCCTCGAAAACGCCGACTGGCGGATCGCCGCCCTGACCGACCTGCCGACCCTGCTCACCCAGTAGACCTCGAGTCGCGACACTGCGTGTCCGAAGCGCGGATCCTTTGTACGGTGCTCACATGCCCACCACCATGCGCGGGGTGGGGCAGCGCATCGCCACCATCCGTCGAGCACGCCGGATGACGCAGGCCGACCTCGCCCGCGCCGCCTATGTCTCCCTCGCCACCATCAAGGGCATCGAGCGCGGTGCCCGCTCACCGTCCGACGACACCCTCGACTCGATCGCCGCGGCGCTCGCCGTCGACCCGAGTCACATCGTCGTCGGCAGCACCCGCACCGACAGCCGCGTACACGCCGCCCTGCCCGGAATCTCCGCAGCGATCGCCGCATACGACGTCCCCACCGACGACGCCGCCCGCCCCCTCGACGAGCTCGGCGAGGACTCGGCCGGCTCGTGCAATGGCGGCTCGCCGCGCAGTACGCCCGCATCGCCGAGCAGGCGCCGCACCTCCTCACCGCGGCGCTCACCGCGTTTCACCACAGCACCAGCACCGACCGGCTGCGCGCCGCGCGCCTGCTCGCCACCACGACCCGCTCAGCGGACGCCGTGGCGTTCAAGTTCGGTGCACGTGATCTCTCGGCCCGACTGATCGAGCTGATGCGGTGGGCCGCGGACAGAACCGAGGACCCCATCACGCAGGCGACCGCCGCGTACGTGCGCACTGAGGCGTTCTTCGCCGCCCGAGCTCACACCGCCGGCCTGCGCGCCCTCGAACAGGCCCTCGACGCCTGCCCGTCCCCGGTCAGCCCCGCCGAAGGGCTGGCACTGGACTTCACCGAGTCCGGCGCCGGCACCCTTCAGGAACTCGCCGCCGTTGGCGGCCTGCCTGGCAAGCGCCTGGTGGCGGGCGTCGTCAACGGCCGCAACATCTGGATCAACGACTACGAGAAGTCCCTCGCCACGCTCGGCACCCTCCTCGGGCTCGCCGACCGCGTCGACGTCTCCGCCTCCTGTTCCCTGCTGCATGTCCCGCTGGACGCCGCCGCCGAGCAGGACATCGATCCGCAGATCGCCCGCTGGCTCGCCTTCGCCAGGCAGAAGATCACGGAGATCGCGGTCCTGGCCCGCGGGCTGGCCGCCGCCATCGCAGCCGAGCTCGCCGCCAACAAGGCTGACTTGGCGCCCCGTTCGGGCTCCGCACTGACCAAGGACCCCGCCGTCCGGTCCCGTACCGTGGCGATCACCGACGCGGACGGACGGCGTACACAGTCGTACGCGGAGCGGACCGACCGCCGCTCAGCGCGCACACCTCGGTCTGCCCCTGCTGCCGATGACCACGATCGGTTCGTTCCCCAAGACCACCGAGCTGCGCACCGCTCAGGCGGACCTGCGAGCCGGACGGATCGAAACCGACGGCTACGAGGAGCGGATCAAGGACGAGATCCGCGAGGTGATCTCCTTCCAGGAGAAGGTCGGCCTCGACGTCCTGGTGCACGGTGAGCCCGAACGCAACGACATGGTGCAGTACTTCGCCGAGCAGCTCACCGGCTACCTCGCCACGCAGCACGGCTGGGTCCAGTCCTACGGCACCCGCTACGTCCGGCCGCCCGTCCTGGCCGGGGACATCTCACGCCCCGAACCGATGACGGTGCGCTGGACGACGTACGCGCAGTCGCTGACCGAACGTCCCGTCAAGGGCATGCTCACCGGGCCGGTTACGATGCTCGCCTGGTCCTTCGTCCGTGACGACCAGCCGCTCGGCGACACGGCCCGCCAGGTCGCCCTCGCCCTGCGCGACGAAGTGAACGATCTGAAGAACGCAGGCACTTCGGTCATCCAGGTCGATGAACCGGCCCGCCGCGAGACTCTTCCCCTCCGCGGCGCGGACCACGCCGCCTACCTTGCCTGGGCCACCGAGTCCTTCCGCCTCACCACCGGCGGCGTGCGACCGGACACCCAGATCCACACCCACATGTGCTACGCCGAGTTCGGCGACATCGTCCAGGCCATCGACGACCTCGACGCGATGTCATCAGCCTGGAGGCCGCCCGCTCGCACATGCAGGTCGCACGTGAGCTGGCCGAACACGGGTACCCGCGCGAGGCCGGCCCCGGCGTCTACGACATCCACTCGCCCCGCATCCCGAGCACCGAAGAGGCAGCGGCCGGGGCGCGTACTCGATGAGGAGTTGCACGGCCCGGGCCACGTCGTCTCCCGCGATCAGGCCGGCCAGGGTCAGGGCCAGTCGATCCCCGCCGAGACGCCCGCCCCGGTCGCGTGGTGACCGTCGACAACGACGCGCTCGTTCACCGGCGTCACGCCGAACTCGGTGAGCTGCTCCAGGGCACCCCGGTGGCTCGTCGCCCGGCGGCCGGTGAGGAGCCCGGCGGCGGCGAGGATCAGGGAGCCCGTGCACACGGACGTCATCCACGTGGACGGCCGGTCGACGCTCGGCAGCCAGGCACGCAGGGGGCCGTCGGACATCTGGTCCGCCTGTCCCGGACCGCCGCCGACGAGCACGACGCCCGGCTCGGGCACCGTGACCCACTGGGACTTTTCTGGGACTTTCGGCTTCATCATCCGGCACGAGCATGAAACAGCTGAAAGACCATTCTCCCAGGTCAGCGACCGCATCCCTCACATCGTCGCAGGTCACCGCACCGGCTGGTCTCTTCCGGGACAACTGACCATCGGGAGCCGGCAGCTCCGCGCAGAGCGTCGCACTCCCTCGGCGCCCCATCGATATACGCCACCCCGAGAGGACCTGACTTGCCCAATGGGTCGCCTGATGCTCCATCAGAACGAGCGCCAAGATGCCTCGGAGGGCGTCGTTTCAGCGTCAAGATATCGCCCGTAACGCCCACAGTACGCATAACGCACACCACTCAAACCCGCAGGTCAGACGGCCTTTGCGACCGGTTCAAGGATGGCAACGCACTCCACATGGTGCGTCATCGGGAACACGTCAGCAAGGCGAGTGCCGACATAAGCACAGGTCAACGCTGGTTTCGGCAACCTTGATCAGCCTGGCGAACACTCTAGAGCGTCAAACGAGCGTCACGACCAGACCCATCAGCGTCCCATCGGGCCGACCGGGCGGACAGCGACCACAGCCTCCTCGTCGGCCTCCGTCGCGCCTGACTGCAGACAACCGTCGGCAGGTCCAACATGGTTCTGGCATCACAGGATGAGCGAGAGCAGGGCATCGACGCGGCGCCGGTCCTCGCGCTGGGCACACAGGGCCTGATGGGCCTCCCGGAGCTGGGCCGGGGCGACAGGCCCACGATCCTGCACCCCTTCGAGCAGTGGATCGGTGGATCAGGTCCAGGCAGGAATTGATCAGCCTGCAGGTGGCCAGGGACGGCGGGGCGGGGCCGGTAGCAGCATAGGCGATGTCAGATGGCGCGCGGGATCGGTGAGGCTCCTTATACGCCCAGCCCGACCGCCTGGCAGCGCGCGGGTCGGGAGCCCAGGAGTGCGGAACGCGAACTCCCGGCCCACCGCCGCGTGCCCGCGGGCGCTGGCGTAGACGAGGTAGCCGGCGACCTCGGAGTCTCGATCCGGCCGATACTCGACGACGTATTCGCGCACCTCATCGCGCACCGCATCGGCGTCCCAGGATGTCCGGCACAACAGATGCTGCATGCCGTGCGGGTCTTCTCTCCGGCCACTCCGTGATCGTCCAGCAATTCCTTCGCGGCAGGTCCGACAACATTCCGGTACCAACCGCCCGGCCCGCAAGCTGGGGATCGACCCGGGCAAACCGGCCCGGGATGCGACCCATGGCCACCTCCCGCCAACGGCCGGTGACCTACTCAAACGCTTCTTCTCACCGGGCCATGGATCCCACATTCCCTCGCCTCGGACACAGCAGTAGCCCGACCACACCACCCAGTCCCGCTGACCAGCTCGTCCCCCGGGGCCCTACTCAGCTTTCAAGCAAGTCGTTAATGTACTCGCGGAGTTCAGGTGTCGCCTCCCCGAGTCGGATATCCCGCAACTGTGCTACATGGTCAACGCCGACATGGCCGGTTGACATCAATTCGAGGATGGCGTGGAGCTCGGCCTCCAGGGTCGAGTTTTCCTTCTCGGAGGCCGCAGCCGCCGCCAGCAGCGTAGCCAACGACGAAGCCTGAGCGGGCGAATAGGAACTCAAGTGATCGGTAACTTCGTCGGCCGCGCGTTCACGCACCGCCGATTCCGTGTCCAAGACCTTGCGCGCCACGTCGATGAATTCACAGGGTTCCATGTGCTCAACCTACTTGCTCAATATGGAAGTGGATACTGACTCGGCCAGGGGATATGCGTACCGTTGGCCGCATCCGGATCGTAATGCGGACTATTCGGGTTGTGGACTTGCCGATGGTACAAAACCCCTGCTTCGTCCTGGTATTTGCCACCGATCACTACCCGATAGACGTCTCCATTCGCCGCATTCGAGCCCGCCGGGGCGGTCCCGTCCTTGTCATGAACTCGGAGCCGAGCTGTGTTTCCCGTCTCAGGGTCTTTCCACTTGTACTCGACTCCCTTTTGCGCACCACCGTTGGCGTCCGGTGTGAGTACTCGCATTTCGGCGTCACCAGGAACGATATCAAGTGGGTTGTGATTCCTCAGGTCCCAGCCGCCGTCCTTGATACGAGGGGGGCAGGGAGCGAGACCGAGCGGATCGACCCATGCATGCGGGTTGAGCACATATGCGACGGGATTGGGTGAGGGCTCCAGGCCGAGCGGGTCCGAGGTCAGGTACCGGGCTGTCGCGGGGTCGTAGTGACGGAAGTAGTTGTAATGCAAGCCCGTTTCGGGGTCGTAGTACTGCCCTGGGAAGCGTAGCGGCGTGTAGGTGGTGCTGTTCGCGGCCCAGGTGGTCATGCCCCAGAGCGTGCTCCGTGTGCGCCACGCGATCCGGCCCTCACCGTCGACGAGTTCGCTGGGTGTGCCCGTCAGATCCGTGACGATGGCGAAGAAGCGCGAGTCGATCTCTTCCTGCGGGGCATCGGCGGCGGCGATGCGCTCTCTCTGAGCCAGGGGCTGCAGGCCCTGGTGGTCCCATGTAAGAGTGACCGGGTGGGGCAGCTCGGTGGACGTGGTGGTTTGCTCACACAAGGCCGTTTCGTCCCAGGTGAACACCACCCGTTCGACGACGGTTTCCCCTTCTTCCGCCAGGCGGAGTTTCGCGGTGCGACGCCCCAGTGGGTCGTAGGTGTAACGCCAGCGGGTGCCCTCTGGGGTGACGACCGAGGTGAGGCGGTCCTCGGCGTCCCACTCATAGCGCCAGGTGTCCGGTTTGCGGGACAGTCGGGTCTTCTGCCTGAGGGTGATGCGGCCGAGGTTGTCGTGTTCGTAGCGGACATCGCCCGCACGGGTGATTCGGGTTCCAACGTAGGTGCGAGCGCCTACTGCCTCCTGGCCGGGGTGGTCCGGCGGCCAGGTTGCCTGGATTTGGTTGTTGGCCTCATCGTAGGCGTAGGTCTCAGTCCAGTTGGCTGCGTGGACCGCCGTCACCCGGCCGATCGCGTCGAGGTCGAAGCGGCGGGAGCCTGAGAGATGGTCGAGGGTGCTGAGGAGATGACCGTCAGCGCGGTAGGTGTACGCGCGCTGTTGAACCAGGCTGCCGTCCACCCTTGCCATCGCCTGGGTGGTCAGGCGGCCCAGGGTGTCGAAGGTGTGCTCCAGAGTCAGCGTCTCACCGATGTGGCGGGTCACCTCGCGGCCGGCCTCGTCGTAGGCGAAGTCTATGGCCCAGCCAGAGGCCAGCATGCCGGTGCGGCGTCCGGCTGCGTCGTATGACCAGGTCGTTGATGCGCCGGACGGTGTCCTACGGCCCGTACGACGCCCCAGCTCGTCGTACCAGTAGGCCATGACGCGGCCGTCGATCGCCTCCTCGCGCACTCGGCCGAATCGATCCCGCAGCACCGTGAGTGTGTTGCCGCTTGGTCCGGTGGCCTGCGCTACTTGGTCGGTCAGGTCGTAGGCGTAGGTGGTGACCTCACCAGCCGCGTCCTTACGGACTACCTGGCCCAGTTCGTTCCGCTCGAGCCGCACCATCTGGCCCAGGGCGTTGGTGCGAGAAACCAGCCTGCCCATGGCGTCGCGGGTGTAGGTCAGAGAGCGGTTGTCGAAGTCGGTCTCGGATGACAGGCGTCCGGCCGCGTCATACCTATAACTCCATGTCAGACCCTGCGCATTGATAACCTTAGTCAGCCGCAGTGCGGTGTCGTGCTCGAACTCGTGGCGAACCCCGTCCGCGTCGGTGCGGGCAGCGAGCAGATCGAAGTGGGTGTACTCGAATTGGCGGACCGCACCCGTGGGATTGGTATGGCTGGTGCAGTTACCCTCACCGTCATACGTCCACGACTCGCTCGCGCCGTCCGGCGCTGTACGGCGGGACAGCCGGCCTTCCACGGTCCATTCCAGGTGGATCGTGGCACCGGTCGGGTCGGTGATGGTGGTGGGACAGCCGGAGGCATCGCGTTCGTAGCGGGTCACCGCGCCCAGCGGATCGGCGACCGCCGAGGGCAGGCCGATCCGGTCGCAGACCACGCGGATGGTGTGGCCGAGCGGCTTGGTCACGAGTGTCAGGTTTCCGGCCTCGTCGTACGCGAAGCGACTGGTCAAGCCGGCGGAATCGGTTACCGAAGTGCGGTTTCCGCGCTCGTCATACGTTTGTCGGGTGATCGTCCCGTCCGCACCCTTGACGCGCACCGGTAGCCCGAGGGCGTTGTATTCGGCGGTCGTTTCTCGCCCGTCCGGTCGGACCACCGATATGAGACGGCCGTGCTCGTCGTATGTGGCCTGGATGACGTGGCCGAGCGGGTCCGTGACGGACAGCAGTCGGTCGTAGCGGTCGTGCTCGAAGCGGGTGACCGCACCCAGAGGGTCGATCTCGGCGACGACCTGGGCGCGGTCGTTGATCACATACTGGGTGGTGTGGCCCATGCCGTCAGTCATGGACGTCATGCGCAGACCGGTCTCAGGGTCTGTGCCGTCCCAGGTGAAGCGGGCTTCGAGGTGGCCGTTCGTGCCGGCCTGGTAGATGCAGCGGTCGTGTTCGTCGTAGACGTATTCGTACCGGCTGCCGTTGGTGTCGGTCCAGGCGGTGATGCGGCCCAGTTCGTCGCAGTCGAAGCGCATGGGCTTGCCCGATGAGTTGGTGACCGTGGTGAGGTGGCCGTCGGTGTAGCCGTAGCGGAGGATTTCCTGGTCGGTGCCGTCGGGGCCGGCGCCCGCCAGGTGCAGGGTGGTGACCCTGCCTTCGGCGGTGGTGAGTTTCAGGTGGTAGCCGCCGTGGTGCACGATCGAGGTCGGGGCACCTGCCTCGTCGTGCTCGAAGGCGATCCAGCGGCCGTTGCGGTCGTCGATCTGGGCCAGGAGCGCCAGTTCTCCCGTGGGCTGGTCGACGAAGTGCCGGACCTGGCCGGTTTCCGGGTCGGTGACGGTGTAGCCGTCGGCCACCCGGTCCAGGGGCCAGCGCCGGCCGTGCGTGGGCATGACGGGAACACCGGGTGCGGGGTGCGGGTAGGCGAGCAGGCTTCCCTCGTTGCAGCTGAAGACCACGCCTTCCGCGTCGATCTCCAGCCGCTGGTCGACGGTGCTGGACCAGCCGGTGCCGAACCAGCGGCCGGCCCGGTGCGAGGAGTCGAAGACACGCTCGAAGACCAGGGGCAAAGACCCGGGCAGCACGATGTCGGTCTGCGGGAGCAGCATGCGCCCGGTCGCGACGTCGATGGGATCCCCGGCGCACTTGACCTTGCTGCACTGCTGCCCGTGGGAGTCAGGATTGTCTTCGTGTCCTCGGCGGTTGGGACTCTTGGGGCGTTCGGCGAGGTCTTTCATCCCGGCCCGTAGGCCGCCCTTGATCAGGCCCCCGCCCTTGGTACCGATGAGTTCGGGCACGAGTCGGCCGAGGAATTCGGAGGGGTCTCCCTTGGCCGCGTCCCAGGCGTTCTTCAGCGCGCGGTCGGGGTTGGCGACGGTGGAGGTGAGGCCGGCGAGCGTCATGTTGACGCCCTTGTAGTACTCGGCCGGGTGCGTCAGGTTGTACGGATCCTGCGGGTTGACCGACCGGACGAAGTTCACCAGCCCCGCGGTGCCCTTGATGACACCACCGCCGAAGTGCGCCAGCTCCATACCCTGGCCGACCCCGTAGTCGAACAGCTCCTGCTTTGCCCGGTCCATCCCGGTCGGTTCCTTCGGAGCGTGCGCCATCGCGGCCGTGATCGCACCCTTCGCGGCCTCGCCTGCGTCGTCACGCGCCCGCCGGGCCCGCTGGAGGATCTCCTGCGCGTGCCGGCGCTTGGCCGCGCCCGGGTCGGAGAACGTCCCCGGATGCGGAAGCGGATGGTCGGTGTTGCGGACCGCGTTGTACGCCTCCGCCTTCTCCTTGAACGCGGCCGCCGCGGTCTCGTAGTCCTGCTTGCCCTCCTTGTACAGGGCAATCGCCTCACCGGCCTTGGCCTGCGCGCTGGTCACCACCCCGGCGAACGTCTCCAGCGCCTTGGCCGCGTCCTCGAACGCATCCGCCGCCCGCAACCAGTCGGTCGGCAACGTCTGGAACTTGGCCCGGAACGCGTCGGCGGCCTCGCCCTTCCAGTGACCGGAGTCGAGCTTCTTCATCCCGCCACCGACGAGATCGAACGCCTTCTGAAAATCCCGGAGGTTCTTCACCGCCGCACTGATCTTCTCCGGCCGCCCATGGATCAGCTCGTCGGCTTCCTCGGTCTGGCCGAGCTGCTGCTCCCCGACCTCCGCGCCCAAGGAGGAGGCGGTCTCATCGCCCCAGTCCTCGACCTTGTCCGCCCACTCATCGGCACCGACCTTCTCCAGGCCCGAGCCGAGCACATCGGTGCCCTTGTCGATCCCGGTACCGAGGATCTCCTTGCCCTTGTCGACCACATCGCCGGCACCGTCGTACAGGTCACCGACAAACTTCCCCAAGTCCCCCATCAGCGACTCTCCCCCCACCGCGGCTGCTCAGCCTGATCGATCGTCTCCTGCGACGGATCGAGCTGATCTCTCATCCGCTCGTCCGCCGCGTCCCGTACCTCCGGGTCCATCAGCCCGTTGCGCTCCATCGAGTCGAGGGCGGCGTCCTCCACGTCGTAGGCGGTGTCCTTCCAGGTCTGCTTGACCTCGGCGTGAGCCGCATCCCACGACTCGCGGCTGTAGTCCGGGTTGTCGTACGCGGACTGGGTGCTGACCGTGTCCCAGCTCATCGCCTTGACCTCGTCCTCGGACGCATGCGGATTCCCGTTCAGAGAGTTCACACCGATCTTGATCGAGTCCTTGACGTATTGCTCCTGCTCCGCATACGAACCCGCCGACAGGCCCACGCCGAGAGCGAAGCCGTTCCCCTTCTGCGTCAGGGCCCGCACACCCCACTCCCAGCGGTCGCAGAACGTCTCGAACTCCGACGTCAGCCCGCCATGCCCCAACTCCAGTCCCGACAGAGCAAGATCAGAGAAACCCCGGCCCGTCGACGCCTGGCCGATGAACCCGAGTTCCTTCAGCTCCGCATGCGCCAGGTCGATGCCCTTCGCGATCTCCGCCAACGCCTCCGGCGGCACCTGCAGATCTGCGTTCTCCCCGCTCACTGCGTCCCCCCGAGATCCACCGCGACCACGTCCGGCACGATGCCCGCCACCGGCGGGAACAACATCCCGCCATCCGTACTGCCCGCGTCCAGCGCCACTCCGGCCGGACCCGGCAGCAACGGCACCATCACATCCAGCAACCGCGCACCCAGAACGGTCCGATACGTCCACTCCCGCCCGGCGCCCCCGCGAGCCAGCGCGAACCGGGCCAGCGCCTCCCCATCCGAGAACGCACAGATCCAGCGCACACCGTTCTGCTCCGCCGACCACAGAGCACCGGTCTCATCCAGCGGCACCAACACCGCCGTACGCCGGAACTCACCCAGCAACACGGCGAACTCATGTCGAGCCGCCGCCATCAGATGATCATCTGGTGGCGCGACAGGGCCCGGCACCTGCGCCTCATACGGTGCGAGTGGCGCCTCGGGAGCAGGCCAGTTGACCAAGTCGGCGATCTTCGAACGCTGGGCAGGCGGCTCCGCAACATCATCCCCGTTATCGAACACCTACCGAATGCTGTCACGGCACGCTTCCCAAGAGCAACGAACAAAAGCAGCCAGACCATCACGGTGCCACCCCGGCACAGCTCCAAGCCAGTCAGCAACGGCCCGCAAAGCCAGGGAACTGAACCTGCCCAGCATGGTCAGAGGTACCGAGATCGCCCCGTGATCGCCCCAGTGACCAGAGCAATGCGACTGGTCCAGGGTTCCGAGGCAAGCGTCATCCGAGCGTCAAGAAGCTCCGAACGCGAACCTGAAGGCGCCGCCTATGCGGGCGTCTCCCCCATGAATGCGCAGGTCAGCCAGCCTGCGAGGATCGATCCGTCCGCTCGACCCGCTGCATGGAGGGAAACAGGTCGAGCGACCCACCTGGACCACAAAACCGCAGGTCAGGCACCCTTGTCAGTAGGCTCCAGAATCGCCACGCACTCAACGTGCGAAGTCATCGAAAAGATGTCGGCCTGGACGCAGGTAAGAAAGCAGCAGGTCAGAGGTGCTTTGGGGTCTCGCATGAGGGCCGCCGGGCGCCCGGAGCGTCAAATGAGCGTCACTGTCCTACGTCAGTTCGGCATCGGCAATCTGGCGCGTCACGGCTACCCGTAGTACGCAGCGCCTCCCGTGGGACGGAGCCTTACGGCTGATCAAAATCTGCTGACGAGGCCAGTCCGGACCTGGGAGGCTTGTCCCGCCTGTTGCACGCCGTCCGGGGACGGAGCCACCCACTAGCCGGGGGCGCCTTGAGGGTTTCGTTCGCCCGCCGAAACTGGGCGTTCTCGGCCTTGAGCCACCCGCGCAAAAGCGGAGCGGACCATGAATACTCAAGAGCTGGCGAACCCTCGCTACGAGGTACGACAAACGGTTCCTACGTCTTCCAAGACACCGTCACCGTGGCCACCATACGGCTCTGGTTTCGCCCTCCCCGCCTTCACACCGACGCCGCCCACGGCCGTACGAACTATTGGGGTGGCGTAGGCGCGGCACCGGTGCACCCATCGGTGCGTGGTGCCGCGGAGTTGCCGTGCGGAGGTCGCGCAGCCGATAGCGTGACTGTCCGAGTCGTCGCCCGCTGTGAGCAACGGGTATGGGAGGGAGTCGCACGTGCAGGTATCGACGCTGAGTCTTTGGGGCGCGTGGGCGTTCGGGGTCGTCATCGGCTGGATCGCGTACCGCACACTGCGGCGGACCACAGACGGGCCGCGCATCGCCGATCTCGTCACCGTGATCGCTGCCCTGGGCGGTGGCACCGTCGTCAGTACGCAGTTCGCCGAACCAGATCTCTTCGCCATGTACGGCATCGGGCTCATGGTCGGCTTCTTCGCCTACTTGATCACCGGTTCCCTAACGGACCGCGCGGCACGCAAGACCGATCAGCGGGCTCTCGCCCAGGCTCCCGTCCCGCAGCAGGGTCAGGAGCCGCAGCCGCCCCGGACCCCCGGCGAGCCGACGCCGCAGGTAACCGCCGGAGCGACGCAGCAGGCCCCTGGTGAGCCGACGCCGCAGCCCACCAGCGCCCCGGCGCCCCAGGCCCCTGACCCGGTGCCGCAGATCGCAGCCGGTCCTCGCACCGGGCACTGGATGGGTGACAAGCCGGAGCGGAGAGGGCGGTAAGTCGAATTACCGCAAGTTGTCAGGACACGTTGCGCAGGCGCAGCTCCGCGGAGCAGTAGGCGGTGTAGGCCAGCCCCAGCACGTTGTTCTTGCGCAGCATGGTCATGCGGACCTTGTGCAGGGCTGGCCCGACCGCTTCGCCAGCGAGGAGCCGCTCCCAGAAGCGCTCGCCGATCTCGTTGGCCATCCCCTGTTCGATCATGATCTCGGTGCCCACCACTCCAGCGGCGCTGAAGGCGGAGAAGGCTTCGACGAAGGTCAGCCAGGAGGCCGGGTCGGTGTCGAGGGTGTGACAGCCGTTGAGGAAGACGACGGGGGCCACCTCGTCGCCCTGCCGCCAGGGTGAGGAGTCCGCCCAGGCGGCGAGATCCCGCGGGGTGATCCGTTCTCCCTGACCGATCTCCAGCACGGTGGTGCTGGGGGGCTCGGCCAGGGGGTCGGGGCGGCGCCCGTGGCCGTAGAAGTAGACGCAGGCTCCCGAGGCGTCGATCAGCGCCTTGCGCAGTGTGTCGCTGCGGTTGCAGTCGTGGACGCCGCCGTGCAGGAAGTGGCCACGCAACACGGTGAGGTGATTGTCCATCAACTCTTGGTCGATCGTGAGGCTGCGAGCCACGGTCAGTGCCGGGGCCTCACCGTCACGGCCCGCCCACAGCTGCAGTCGGCGGCCGGGCGGGGCCGACGGCGGCTGCTCGATGAAGTGGCGATATCCCCAGAAGCCGAACGGACACAGGGTGTTGAGCCCGTGTCGGCTCTCCTCGGGGCAGGAACGTGCCGTGTCGTCGCGATGGACCTCCGCCCATCCGGCGGCGCAGCGCTCCAGGTCTCCCTGGTTGTCGAGGGGGATGTCGTAGAGCAGGCTCCAGGGGAAGGTGACGTTGCCGAGCTCCTGCTGGCAGACCTGGATCGCCGCGGGTGCCCTCAACACGCGTCGCAGCCCCTCCCGCTCGGGCCGACTGCGGGCGAGCAGGAGGAAGAGCTCCGCGCCCTGGTGGGCGAGCTTCGCCAGGTCGTCGTGGGCGGCGTCGGGCGTCTTGGCGTTGTTCTCGTCGATCAGATTCTCGAGGGAGTCGTCCTCGTGGTGGACCGCGTGGAGGCCGAACAGGACGTCACGGATGCGCTGGAGCGCGCCCCGCACCTGGTGCTCGGTCAGCCAGAAGCTGCTGACCGGCCCGTCCTGGGAGAGGACGTCGATCGTCATCGTCCCGCCGACGGGCCGGCCGACCCGGACCGCGGCGGTCCGCGCGGGCAGCGCCGCAAGCTGCGCGTACCCGGCCGTCAGGGTGTAGTCGACGCTCGCCGTGGTGTCGCCGTCGGGGCTCTCGTGGGCGCCGACGCGGGCGGTCAGGGAGACCGACTGCAGCTGGTTTCCGCGGTAGGACACGAACAGGCGCAGGCGGGCCGGGCCCGGCTCGTCGGGCGCGGTGAAGGGGATGTACAGGTGTTCGCCGCGGTGTACCGGTTCGCAGGTGTGGGGCGCGTGCTCGCGCGGCGGACAGGGACAGACCCAGCTGGGGCCGGTCCGCGGCAGGAAGACCGAGTGCCGTGCGGCGGGCAGGTCGAAGTCGTCGCTGAGGACGGTGATCTCCAGCCAGTCGCCCCGCCCGCCGTCGTCCGTGTGGCCGAGCATGCCGTCGGGGAACGGGCGGGCCTGCCGCGCCAGGAGACTCTGGTCGGCGAGCCGACCGATGTCCACTTGGAGTTCGTAGGTCCGGCCCGCGGCGAGGACGCGGTCGGCGGGGACGGTCTGCCGGGACAGGGGCCAGACGACGGAGAGGTTGAGGAAGCGGTCGGCGTCCGGTTCCGTCACCGAGTTCTGGTCCGTGGCCGGTTCGATGTCCCCCACCGAAATGTCGCCAAGAGGCGGGACGGTGACGCCGTCCGGGCGGCCGTCAGGCGGGGCCTGGGTGCCAGGGCCGCGCAGGCCGTCCTGCCGGGCCGCGCGGAACAGCTCCAGCACCAGTAGCGCCCCCGGATACTCCCCCAAGACCCCAAAGAACTCGTCGGTGAAGTCCTCGGCACCGAGGTCCGTGCGGTGCAGGAGGGCCTCCCACTTACGACGTGCCTCGTCCTCCAGTTCCGACCGGCGCCAGAACTCCGATGCCCGCAGCTCCCGCAGTTCGGCTTCGGACGGACAGCGCGGTGCGCCGGGGTACGGGCCGGTCTCGTGCACGGTGCCAGTCCTCTTCGCGGGTCGACGGGCGTCCATTGTGTGGCCGGTGCCCGCGCGGGCGCGATGGTTTCGCCGATTAGGGTGACGGTGAACGCGCCGTGCGACGAGGGAAGCGGGGGCCAGCAGCGGTGAGCGGAGCCCAGGACCTGACCATCAGGCTGTCGTGGACGGACGACCGCAAGGCGACCGCGGTCGTCGTCGACGCTGACGACCGTCCGCTGCACACCCCACAGCCCCGGGCTTTGGGCCCGAACACGGCAACGGCCTGGGACGAGCCGGTGCCGTCCGTGGTGGCGGAGATGCTGGCAAGGGCCCTGTTCCCTCCCTCCGTCCGCCGGATCGTCGCCGAACGGGCTCCGTACCTGGCTGGCGACGGTCATCTGCGGCTGCGGCTGGTCCTGCCCGGCGCCGGGGACGAGGGGCCGCGCCCGCTCGGCGCCCTGCGCTGGGAGTCGGTACGCGTCCCCTCTCCGACTGCCCCCGCCGTCGCCTGGGAGGACTGGGCGGCCGAGGCGGGGCCCCTGCCCGACGGGGGCCACGAGCTGGGCAGGCACCCGCGATTCACCCTCGTCCGCGAGGTACGGCCCGTGCGTCCGCTGCCCGCCATGGACAGACCCGGAAAGGGGCTGGTGCTCGTCGCCGACGCCACCTCCGTCCATGGCGACATCAGCACGCCGCAGCACGTGGAGAGAGTGCCGTCGCCCGAGAGCTGGAGGCGAGGAGACGCCGACCGGCAGTCCGTGACACGGGCGCTGAACGGGTCGTGGCTTTCGGCCCGTACCCTGCCCGCCCCCGCGACCGCCGAGGAGATGCAGCGGCAACTCGCCTCGGGGGCCGGAATCTTTTACTTCGGCGGACACCAGACGGCCGGGGGGCTCGTGGTGGGTGCCGAGGGCGGCATCGGCGCGGCCGAGTGGCTGGACGCCGGGACCGTGGCAGGCTGGCTGCGGACCGCGGGCGTCCGGCTCGCGGTCCTCATGGCCTGCGACTCTGCTGGGTCAGCAGACACCCCGGGCTCGGCCGTGTCCGCCGCCGAACGGCTCGTACGGGAAGGCGTGCCCCACGTCGTCGCCGTGCAGGGCAAGGTCAGCCATAGCAGGGCCGCGACCTTCGCGGGAGGCTTCTTCGATGCCCTGGCCCGGGGGTGTCCCATCGATGTCGCCCTGCGGGAGGGGGCGTTGCTTCTGGACGGTGAGGGGGCCGTGCCGGTCCTCTACACGCAGCGGCGCAGCGCGGACCTGACGGTCGGACTGCTTCCCGAGGCCGGGCGTCCGGTGCTCTCGTCCACCGCCCACCGCCTGCCCGTGGGCGACGGAGGCGGCCGACTACCCATGACGGACGAGCGGTTCCTCGTCCACCTCGACGCGTGCTGGTCCCTGAACGAGGCCCCCCTCCTGGACGTGCTCGCCGACCCGGCGGCTGTCGACCTCCCCAGGCTGCTCGACGCGGCCGAGAGCACGCTCCACGCCGCACGGCACGCGCAGTCCCTACCGCACGAAGGGCCGCGCGTCTGGTACGCCTGCGACGCGCCGGCGGGCCGGCTGCCCCGGACCGAGGGCGAGCTGCGCGGGGCCGTCTACCCGCGGTTCTGGGAGAGTCCCCGGGGCCGGGGGCGGGGTGTCGGACTCGTGGTCCGCTGTCCCGCCGCCACCGCGTTCACGATGGGCGAGGAGTTCCGTGAGGACCTGACGCGGCTGCACGACTTCGGCTGGGACCTGCGGGGCGTCGTGGTCCAGGTACACGGCCCGCGGGCGGACTTCGTGCAGCACGCGGCCGAGCGGGTGGCCCGTGTGCTGCTGCTGGGCGAGTACCTGGTGCGGGAGCAGTCCCGGCAGGGGGAGCGCTCGGACCCGCCCCCGGTGGCCATGCCGTCCGCGCTGGCGCCGCTCACCGGGCCCGGGCGGGCGGCGGGCGCGCTGCTGGAGCGGGTGCGGTCCGCGGACGGCGACCATGAGCCGGGCCCGGCACCCGTAGTCGACGCCCGTGCCGTCGTGGAGCAGCTCAACGCCGAGGACTCGTGGGGAGATCCGGCCAACGAGGCAACCGTGCTCCGTGCCGTGGGTCACTGGTGGCCAGTGCTGCACCGGCGGTTGCTGGCCGCGTACGCCGCCCTGCGCACCGGTCCCGCCCGCGCGTGGTCGCTGCGCTTGGCCGCCGCCCGTGACGGCGACCTGGAGCACTGGCTGAGAAGGGCCGGTAACGCGGTGCCGAACCCGGCTGACCTGCCGCTCCTCGACGGCCTGGCCGAACTCGCCGACTCGGTCGTCCTCGCCCTGGTGCGGGCTGGCCTGCGGGACACGGACGCCTTCGCGCAGTGGCGGGAGGAGGACCTGTCCCCCGCGGTCCTCGCCGCAGTGGCGGTGGCCGAGCGGGGACGGGTGACCGGCGTGGACCTGGAACGACCGGACACCGCGGTGGCGCTGGACCGTGCGGGGCTGATCGGCCCCGCCGATCTGCCGCTGCTCGACCCGGAAGGGCGGTACCCGGGGAGCTGGGCGCTCGTCACCCGCCATCCGCTCGACGAGCGGGCCGCGGCCTGGCTCAACGGCCTCGACCCCGTCCTGCGCCGCCTCGCCGGCCTGTCGCCCGCACCCGAGGCGTACGACCTGGAACTGGAGGAACAGGTGTCCGAGCGCCGCAGGGCGCTGCGTCCCCCACTGCCGGGTCACTGAGCCGGTAACGGATGCATGGGTATGGCACAAAACCGTCCCCAAGATGTCCGCCCGTCCATATCCTGACGACCACTAGCCGGCGTTCCGGCAACGGGGAGAGCGCGGGCAGTGCGGCCCGGCTCAGGACATTAAGGGGCGACGATGCTCGAACACTGGTATTTCACCGCCTCCTTGGGACTCCCCCCGCAGACCGCAGCGACGTTCCTGGACGTCGTCACGGCACTTGACGAGCCGGTCGGCAACGAACGGTCCGAGGAACTGGTGTCCTCGGCCATCGAGTGCCTCGGCCAGGCCGGCACGGGGACCGCGCTGTACGCACTGCCACACGTTCTCGCCGCCCAACGGCGGTTCTCCGGCGTCACCGAGGTCAACGCCCGTGCCGCGGCCCTCTACCGGGACATCGCGTCGGTCGCGCCCGAACAGCTGCGGACCCGTATCGGTGCCGCGCTGCGCGCTGCGGGCGGCTCGGAGGCCCATAGGGCGCTGGCGTCGCTGCGTGATCTACTGCCGGACGCCGGTGACGGCGCGGCCGAGGCGGACACCTCCGTCCCGCCGTATCACGACCTGGTGGAGCAACTCGCCCCCACCGTCGCCCTGGTCGTGGCCCGTTTCCTCGCCGGACGCGATCCGCAGGGCGTCGGGGAACTCCTGGAGCAGTCCCCGGCCGTCCTGGACGACGCGCTGGAGGGACGTCATGGCCGATACGCGCTGCTCCACGCGGCCGAGCTGTGCGCTCTGCTGAGACCGGACGGCGCGGAGGCGGCCCGCGAGGCTCTGGCCGTGGCCTCCCGGGGCGCCTTCGACATGGAGCCGGACCTGCTGGCCACCGCGGCCCGGGTCACGTTCGTCCTGCCCCCCGGGGGCCGGCGCCCGGAACCCGGCGCGACCGTGGCGGCCCTGGAGAGCGAGGCGCTGACCGGCGAGCTGCTCCTCGGCTGGCTCGGCCGGTGGCGGACCGGCGGCACCCTGCCGAAGGAACTCGACAACGACTCGCGGCGGCTGGCCTACGTACGCCTCGGCGGCGTGGGGCCCCTGCGCGATTCGGCCATGCCGTCGGTGCTGTGGCAGACAGCTCTGTGGTCGCGCGCGGCCGAGCAGGATCCCGCCGGGACGATCGAACGGCTCGCCCTGTGGTGGCAGACGCCCCAGGGCCCGCCTCGGCGTCCCGACGAACCCGCCCAACGCAATTTCGATCAGGGGCTGCTGACGGTCACGCTCCCCTACACGTCCTACGACGCCGTCCTGGTGCACGCACACCGGCTCCTGACCCTTCGCCCCCCGGAGACCCCGCGACCGCGGCTGATCTTCGAGCAGGGGCCCGCCGAGGCCACCCCGCGGGCCACGGCCGCGCGGCTGTGGTCCCCGTGGCTCGTCGCTCCCGCTCCGCCGGGTCCGGGCAAGCAGACGGGAGCCAAGGGCAGGGCGGCGGCCCCACCACCGCCTCCGGAGCTGCGCGACA
This sequence comes from Streptomyces sp. Alt3, assembly GCF_030719215.1. Classification (NCBI taxonomy): domain Bacteria; kingdom Bacillati; phylum Actinomycetota; class Actinomycetes; order Kitasatosporales; family Streptomycetaceae; genus Streptomyces; species Streptomyces glycanivorans. The sequence goes on from NZ_CP120984.1 coordinate 63,833, forward strand.
ACCAGCCGGAGCAACTGGTAAGGCTGCTCGGTGCCGGACTGCTCGCCGCCTCCCTCCTCGGAGGCACGGCGCACGACGAGGCGGCACCGCGCGAACCGGACGAAGTGGGGCCGCGGCGCGACCATCTGCTGCTGCTCCTCATCCACCTGCGGGACTGCCTGAACCGCGTGTTCAGACCCGTCATGGACGCCCTCGGCGAGGACATGCGGCTGGCCGGCGTCTATGCCGGTCACCTGTGCTCGCTCATCCTGCACGCCGAGGCGACCGCCGACCTGATCGGCAAGGGCGTACGCCCGACGGTCCACCCCTCCGAGATCGTGCGGGTGGTCGCCGCACTCCCTCAGTACCAGCAGGACACCCACCACCCGCCCCTGCCCGAGTGGGGCGCGCGCAACGTCGCCCTGCACTGGGTGCAGGAGTCGTCGTCGGGCGGAACCGGGCCGCACCGCACGGAGGCGGGCGGCCGCTGGTTCGCGGGCGACCCGCCACCGGCCGACGGCCTGTTGTCTCTGATCGGCGAGCGGGAGCGCAACGCCTACACCGGCACCGCGGTCCGGGCGGCCCAGCTGAGCCGCGACCTCCACACGCACCGGCGGGGCGCGGCCCTGCGCTGGGACTGGAGGCCGGAGAGCGGCCTCGTGTTCCCTGCGGAGCTGACTCGGGGCCGACCGCCGGTGCTGACCCCGGGGGGTCTGGTGCTCAGCGGCCCCCTCGACGTGGACCGCGACTCCTTCTCCGTCGAGGAATGGCGGGACATGGCGGGCGGGCTCGGTGAGCTGCTGGCCCAGAACGACACCCACGCCATCGTCCCCGTGACGCTGGACACGCTCCGGCTGGCGGCACTGCTGGAGCGGCCCGAACTCGGTGACCAGGGAGCGCACGAGGACTGGGTGAACGCCTGGAGCGGCCGCATCCGCTCCCTCAACTCGCCTACACACCTCCCCCGTTACGTACGGGCCCGGATGTTCGACATGTTCGGAGCGCAGGTGGAGGGAGCGGGGTCGCAGGAGCGCCTGCTCAAGGTCCTGGAACACGTCGTGGACGTCATCGTCGACCTGAGCGGCGGAGCGCAGTTCTACTACGACCGGCTCTTCGAGGCGCTGTCCGTCCGGGCGCTACCGACTGAGATGGCCAACCGCCTGCGAGTCCGCGCGCTGCGGGCGCTATACCACAAGTGGGGCGGCAACCCGCCCGTGATGGTGCGCGACAACCCATTCGCCACGTACGTCAGCCGCGTCTCCGGCAGGGGGACGGAGACGGCGCTCGTCCGGTTCCTGCGGGCGACCGCGTCCGTGGAGCTGCGAGGGCAGGGCATGCCGCTCGCAGGGGCGCTGTCCGGCCTGTGGGCGAGCACCCAGCGGCCGACCCCGTTCGCGGCGGTGCGCGAGGCGACTGGGCAGGTCACCGCGGACGCCCGGTTCGTCATGGCCGCGACCGTGGACCGGCGCACCGGCGAAACCGTCCTGTACCCGCGCAGCGAGGATCCGCAGGCGGCGTTGCAGCGGTCCGCTCGGCCCTTCGTGCACGACGCCTTCCGTGCGGCGCCCGACGCGGAGCGTCCCGCCGCCGGGTCGCTCGTACTGGGGGTCGTCTGCTCGGTGCCGCGCACCGGCGACCGGACGTCCTCGCTCTGGGTCAACTGCGGTCTCGCCCGCCCCGTCGAGTGCCGCGTCGAGCCGTACGACCAGCGGCGATGGCGTATCGGCAGCACCGTGGCGGTCAGGCTGGACGACGCCGGGGGTGGGGCGAGCGTCCTGCCGCTCGCCCCGCTGCCCCCGGAGGACGGCGAGGTGCGCCCGGCGAAACTCGGCCGGATGGACCGTTTCCCGTGGCTGACCCTGCGCGTGGACGGCATCGGTGCGGACTGCTACCCCAAGGACGCCTCCGACAAGGGGATCGCCGCGCGTCACCGCTGGGACCCCGACCTCGCGCGCGCCTTCCGGGCCGGGGAGGCGGACGCGCCCCGGGAGGACACCCTGGCCCGCTGGCATTCGGGGATGCGGCAGTGGCTGCCGCTCGACGCCGGCCTTCCCGAACTCGCCGTCGCCGCCGGCACGCCCGGACCGGAGGGCGTCACCCCGGTCCGGCTGGTGCTCGCCGGCGCCGCTACGGAACGCTCCGGCTTCGGCGCGGCGTGGCGGTTCGTCACCGCACCCGGCCACGCGTACGTCCTGGGCCCGGCGGCCTGGGAGCCGGAGGACTGGTCCCGGCTCGACGAGGCGTGTCTGGCGGATCCGCCCGGTCTTATCGTGCACGCCGAGTTCCGGGACGGCGAGAGCAGGCTGCGCCTGTCCGCCGAACGGGCCTTCGACCGCCACAACGCCCTGTGGCTGTCTGTGTTCGACCGGCCGTCCGGGACGGCGGGCAACGCCGGAGACGACGACCAGGTCCGCGAGCGGAACACGCACGAGGAGGCGTTCCTGCGCACCGACGCCGTGGGGCAGCCACAGTGGCAGATCGATGTGCCCGACATCGAGGGGTTCCCGCGCTCGGTCGCGGCCGCGTTCACGGGCACCGTCGGGCACCGGACGCGCCTGCTGTGCAGTGTCGACTCGTGGGGCGACGTCGGGGCCCGCAAGGCCGAGGCGACTGTCCAGCCGTTCCAGGAGCGGGGCATCACGGAGGCCAAGCCGACGCCCGAGCAGTACGCCGAGTACGCCCGGCTGCCCGTGAACACAGTCGTCGAACTCGAGTGGGCCGAGCGCAAGGCGGCCGACGGCCAGAACCGCGCAACCACCACGGACGGGCTGCGCGGCCTGATCACCACGGACTCACTGACCCTGACCGGTGACTTCCCGTCCCTGTCGAGGACCGCGCAGCGCTGGGCAGTCGTGGTGTCGGACTCCGTCGGCCAGGCGTTCCCCGCACCGCGACGGCCCAGTGCCGTCCCGCTTCCCGCGGCCCGGCTGCCCGAGCTGTGCAGGCCCCCGGCCGACGGGGGCCTGCTGCCGCACCGGCCGTCGCTCACCGGCATGGTGGTGGCTCGCATCCAGGTGCAGGGCGCCGACCGGTTCAGTCTGCTGCGGGTCTGGTTCCACCTGGGGACGCGGGTCGTGGTCGCGGAGCTGCCTGCCGAGTGCTTCGACGTCGAGAACCCCTCGGTGGGCGACCACCTGACGGGCACACCCACCTCCGAGGGCTGGATGTTCTCGGTGCACCGCCGCAAGCTCCACCTCCAGGCCCTGTGGGAGTGGGCGGAGCGGCCAGGGGACGACTGGAAGCAGCTGGGGCAGCTGCGCGGCACCGAGGATGAGCCCCGCTTCCTCTTCCAGCACCCCCGGCTGGCGCGGCTGGCCGCCGGACCTGCCTGCTCCGATCCGGAACCGGCCGGCCGGGCCAACGCGCGGCGCGCGGACAATTGGCAGCGCGGCAACACGGTCCGGGTCGTCGTGCAACACGGCACCACCCATCTCGTGGGCACGGTCACCGGAGGGGAGCTGGGCAAGGAGTTCCAGCCCATGCACCTGGAACAAACCGTGCTGGACGTGTGGGACATCGGCGACGAGGCACGGCGCCGCGGCCCGGAGCTGCCCGGCGCGACCCGTTTCGTGCGTGTGTCCCGGGAGTTCGATCTCTCGCCCGCCGCGCAGACGCGCAGGCACCGCGCGCAGGCCGCCCAGCAGGTCCACGACCCGGTCGCCGAGTGGCACCGGCTGCTGTGCGAGCCCGGCCTCGTCTTCACCGGCGGGCTCGACTCCGAGAACCGGCTGGTGCTGCGCGGCTACCGGGCGCCGGACGCCGCGGGCGTGTACCAGCCGTGGCTGGAGCCGCTGGACGAGCCGCGGGCACTGGTCGCCGGACGGAACTACTCCACGGACCGGGTCAGGGCGGTCCCAGTGCAGCACGCCTCGGGCTACCGCGCGTCGTTCCTGCGCGCTCCGGCGCTGACCGTCGCCGAGTTCATGGCGGAGATCGTCCCGTACGGCTCGGCGGACGGCCACCGCCAGGTGTTCCGCACCGAGCGCAACACCCTGGGCAAGCCGCACTACGTCGGGGTCGAGGAGACCGATGACGGCATCGCGCACCGCTTCGAGTTCGGCCTCGGCTGGTTCGTGGACATCCCCGCCGGGGCGCTGACCGTCGGCGGCGACCCCGTGGACCCCGACGGGCTCACCCTCTTCCACGGCGATCCCGTGGACGCGATGGCCTTCACCGCGGACGAGACCGGCGAGGTGCCCGGCGGAATCGCCGTCGCCATCGAACTGGCCGACATTCACAAGGGCATCGAGTACCAGATCCACTGGGAGGCCACCACGGCCCACGTCGTCCATCTGCTGGACGTCGCGGTGGACCGGGCGCGGCAACGGGTAACTGTTCTGCGCGCGCTGACCCGCAGCCGCGAACTGGGCCTGGGCCGGGAGGACTTCCACGCGGAGAAGCAGCCGGTCAGCGCCCGGCTCGACGAGGCCGACGTACAGGCCCTGCTCTCCGCCCACGACGTGGACTCTCCGCGCCGGCTGATCCTCGGCCGACTGCAGCCCGAGCAGCAGGGGCGCCGGCGGCGGGCGCTGCGCTTCGCCGCCGTCCTGCCCCGCGCCGCGGCCACCGACGCGGAGTCGGCGCTGCGCGACGGCGACCGGCTGTACCTGGAGGCGGGGCCGATCGTGGAAACCCGCAACGACCACCTGCTGCGCTTCGCCCTCCCGCCCGAACTGCGCCAGGACGACGAGCCGTTCGCCGTGCTGGTGCCGCGGCGGGAGTTCTCCCACCGGGAGAGCTGCCTGCGGCGGGCCGCAAAGACGGAGGGCCTCGGCGCGTATGAGGGGCGGGCACGGATGCTCGTCCAACTGAGCCGGACGGGCCGGGGCTCCGCCGCTCCCGCCAACCAGTGGCACGGCTCGACCAAGTCGCCGCCGCCCCGCAGCACGGCGACGCTGCGCAGTTACCTCGCCCGCAGGGTGGAGGGTTGCTTCGGAGTCGTGGACGGCTCCGGGCAGCACGTCGAGCTGCGTCCGGGCGTGCTCTTTGCCACGGCCGGGATGACGGGGGCCGAGGGGATCGCACCGGGCTCCGTGGTCCGGCTGAGCCGGGACGAGGCCGACGGGGTCACGATCCACCAGGCGATCCCGGCGGACATCACCTACCTCGACGACACGCCCCGCCCGATGGTCGTCTTCCCCAAGGACCGGCTGAAGAAGGCGGAGGACATCCGCGACGCGGACGCCCACGGGCGCTTCACCGTGGCGGGCCTGCCCGGCCTCAGCGCCACCGCGCGTCGGGGCACCGGCGCCGGGTTGCTGCGTACCGAGCATCCGAAGATCGCCGGCGTTGTCCGCCGGAGCGGCCCGAACGGCGCGGTGCAGGCGCAGCTCGTCCCCGCCCCGTACCCCCGGGCCGGCATCCTCGCGTTCGACCCCGACGACGCCGTCGCGGGCGTACGGGTGCTGGACAGCGGCACGCCCGCGGACGACGGCGGGGACGGGCGTCCCGTCGCCTGGGCGCAGCTGTCATACCTGGACGGGTCGGCCCGGCAGATCGCCACCGCGTGCGAGGAATGGGGCTGGCACTACCACGACTCGTGGACGCGGACCTGGCCCGCGGACGGTGGCGAGCCGCGGATGCGGCGGCTCGGCAGACTGGCCCGCTCGGTGGACGAGCCGGTGTTCTTCTCAAAGAACCGCACCGGCTGGACGCTGCGGTACGAGCTGTCGGCGCTGCGCCGCTGCGGATTCCCCGCCACCGAACTGCTGGAGGAGACCTTCCAGGAACGGCCCGGCGCCCGCCGGGTGCACTGGGTGGTGGCCCGGGCGGACGAAGGCAGCGTCTGGCTGGAGCTCGCGCCAGGACGCGTCGCCGAGGTCCGCGGCGAACTCGTCCGGTTCGCCGACGGGCACTCGCTCGCCGACCTGGACTGGTCCCTGTTCGCGCCGGGTGACCTGCTGTACGGGCGAGTGGAGGGCGGTGTGAACGAGTGCGGGCACCTGGTGCTGGAGGACTGGAGGCCGGGACTGCGCGGCGCCTTTCTACCGGCCCGCCCGGGGCAGAGAGGCGGCCGTCCGCGCCGGGTACTGATGCCGGTATCCCACATCGACGAGACGGGCGGCACCCTATATCTGGGTGAGGGCGAGGCCACGCTCCCGTACGCTGCAGAGCGGACGCTGCTGGCCCGGCATGCCCCGCACAGCCGCGTGTGGCTGGACGAGACCAACGCCCTGACCGCCCTCGACGACTCCCTGGTGTCCCGGGACGACGTCGTCCTCCTCGCAGCCGACGCGGCGCAGGGCGGTCTGCGCGTGGTGGGCCTGCCGCAGGCCCGGGTGGAGCTCGCCGCGTGGTCCCCACGGGACTGGTTCCGCACCGAGTGGCTGCGAGACGACCTAGCGGCGGGCGGCAGTGCGGTGCTCGGTGCGCTGGGCGCACTGCCGGTGACCGTGGACGAGGTCACGCACGATCCGCAGCCGGTGATCACCGTGTCGCGCCGGCTGCAGCCCGGCGGTGTCTGGCCGCACGGCACCGTCCTCGCCCGGCCGGTCGTCCACCTGGGCAACGGCCAGCTGGCGATGCGGACCGGATCCGCGCTCGTACGGGTGCACGTGGAACGGCTGCTGCCCGGGCTGCCCACCGAGGCCGTGACGGCCACGGCGGACGCGCTGGTCGCCGCGCGGCGCCTGCTGCGGCTGCACTGGGACGCGGCGACCCGGACGTTGACAAGCGGACTGCCCGGTGACCGCGGCGGGCAGGGCGAGACCGTGGTACGCGCGCTGCATGCGGTGGACTCCCCCGACGGTGACTGCCTCGGCGTGCTGTGCCAGGACACGCAGACCCAGGCACTGTGCTGGCTGCCCGCACAGGACGCCGCCTGGGCGGCCGGGGTCCCCGGCGACCTGCTGCTCAGCCATCTGCGCAAGGCCCGCCGACTCACCGTCCTGCGCCGGGGCAGGTGCATGGTCAGCCTCGTCCACCATCCGTTGATCGCCCGCGAGTACGAGAACCTGGCCGCAGGACAGCTGCTGCGCGTGACCAGGGTCGGTGAGCTGGAGGCGCCGTCCGGCCGCCGCTCCCACCGCACGCTGCTGGTGTCCGTGGAGCCGCTCGGTGTCCTGGCGGTGTTCAGCGCCGGCGGCACGGCGCAACTGCCCCCCGAGGGCGTGATGGCCGAGGTATCCCGGCTCAGCCGGGTCGAGGGCCGGGGCACCCTGCATCTGGTCGAGCCCGGTTCCCGGCGTACGGTGGCGGACCTGCCGGACTGGCTGTGCCGCGCCCTGGGCAGGCTGCACGTCCGGTCCTTCGCGGCCCCTGCGGGGCCCGTGGAGGACTTGGTGCCGGAGTGGTTCACAAAGTACCGAGACTGCTACCGCGCGGGGCGTGAGGGTGGGGAGCGTCCCACGGGGCGCTCGACCGGCCGGGCGATGCTGTGGGCGCTCGGGGCGCTGGAACGGGCGTCGGGCGAGGACGTCGTGGCCGCGCAGCGTACGGCCGCGACGGCGCTCGCCGACTGGCTCTGCTCAGAGCACGGGCAGACTGTCGTGCTCCAGCGGGACGTGCAGATCGACCTCGCTCCCCTGCTGGCCGCCTGCCGTCTGGGCAGCCTGCTCCCGCAGCGCGTCGCGGAGCTGACCAGTGGCTGGCATGCCTTCCTGCTGCTGCGGCTCGGGGACCGGGCGGTCAGTTCACTGCACACGGAGGCGCTCGTCACCCAGTGGCTCACCCGGCCGGAACGCCATGTCCTCGACGGCGATTGGCGCAGGCTGCGGACCGTGTCCGTGGCCAAGTACATGACCGCCGGTCAGGTCAGTTCGGTCGACGACTTCGGACGTGCCGTCACGGGCCGCCCGACGGATGCGGAGAGCGAGGCAGCGCCGCTTGCCCGGGGGCTGCTGGCCGCGGTGGGGCGGCTCCCGTCGGCGGCGCACCTGCACCGGGACGCGCCGCTGCTGAGCCGGCTGGCGGCGGTCGGCAGGAGCCTGCGTCCCGCGGAGGACGCCGCAGTCCCCCCGTGGCCCCCGCTGCGGGCGCAGAACGGCGAGGTGGACATCGTGTGCCGGAAGGTACTGCCGTCCGGTGCTCCGCTGACCCTGCTGCCGGCCTTCGAACCGCTGACGACTACGGCCGAGCGCTACGGTTCCGTGCTCCTGCAGCGGGCAGAGGCGCGGCGTACGCGCGACGAGTGAGCCAGGTGCGCCGCGCCGCTTCCCCGCGGTGCGGCGCGCGATGGCGGGTCGCCGGTCAGACCGGAATACGGACCGTCCAGGACTCGGCGTCCTAGTAGGGCACGGTCAGGTTCGTAGGGGTGTGGGTATGTCGCGGTGGCAGGTGGGGCAGGCGCCGGTCCAGGTGGCGAGGAGTGTCTGCAGGTTCCGGACGACTTGGTAGAGGCTCAGGCTGGCGCCGGATCTTTTGGGTTTCGCGTCAGTCGTTGCAGGGTGCAGAAGGCATGGGCGGCGGAGACGAGGGTGACGTGGTGGTGCCAGCCGCTCCAGGTGCGGCCCTCGAAGTGGGCCAGGCCCAGGGCCTGTTTCATCTCCCGGTAGTCGTGTTCGACGCGCCAGCGGAGCTTGGCCAGCCACACCAGCGTGGCCAGCGGCATGCCCGAGGGCAGGTTCGACAGCCAGAACTGCACCGGCTCGCTCTCACCGGCGGGCCATTCGGTCAGCAGCCACCGCTCGGGAAGCTCCGGACCGTCCGTGGCCTGGCGGATCTCGCGCCCGGCCGGGCGGATACGCAGGGCGACGAAACGCGAGTACATGCGCTTCAGCCCGCTGCGGCCGGTGCCCGGCCGAGAACCTTCCCGCCAGGACACCGGCCGGGCCGCCTGCCGACCGACGGCAATGACCAGCTCCTTCCCGAGCCGGACACGGTGCTGCTGACGCCCGCGGAGTTCCAGCGAGCAGCGGAGAACTCCCCAGGCGAGGGCCACCTCGCGGCGGCTGCCCGGAAACCGGGAGGCGATCGACCGGCCCACCCCGGATGTGCGTGTCAGGCCAGCCAGCTGGTCCCACGAGCAGTCCAGGGCCTGCGCAACGCTCGCGGCGTTGCGCTGCAGGTCCTCGCGGAGGTGGGTGACGGCTGACCGGACCAGCGCTGTGGCGTCCGGGTCCGCCGGGGCCGGGCCAGGGCTGTACACGGTGACATGCTCTGCGGCGAGCTCGCTCACGCGCAGGGCTCCGATTAACGGTTGGATTTGCTCCAATTCGACTCCCGGGCACCACACCGCACGTTCCCGGCCCAGCGCCTCGGCTACCAACGGGTCTTCGACGGCGTACACGGGCCGCTGCTGGTCATCTGTCAGCCGCAGTACGTTCGGGCCGCTGCTCCCCGCCGCGCCGATGGCCGCGAGCCGCCGGATCACGGCCACCGCGTCCGCGTCGGTCAGCAGCGCCTCCCGCTTACGGAGCCATGTCCTCACCGACCGCGCCTCGTCGGTGTCGGCGAGGAATGCCGGATGGATTTCCCGGGAGAATCCGAGACTGGCGCCGAGGCCCCGCGGGGCGTCGGTGCAAGGTGAGCGAGAAGCAGGCTGCGGCCACCGCGTCCAAGTACGCAGGTGGAGCGAAGACAGCCGCCGGCAACTTGCTGGCTATCCGGCGTGAAGGCGAATGGCGAGCCCAGTGGGTCATCCCTGTGTCGTCCGGGACCGACTCCTACCCGGTCTACGTCGACGCCGAGACGGGGAAAGTGGATGAAAGGGCATCACCCGTCCAGGGTCTGCCCACCGCACCCAACTGAGCCACCACTATCCCGGCTTGCCTGACGGCGGCCCTGTTAGGCCTGACAGCTCCAACAGGTCTGACAGTGCCTCCCTCTCGTGTGCTGCCTGCAGAAGGCTGGGCATGGGCCGCGCCGCCGTGGTGACCCGCGCGTACGGCGAACAGCGCTGTACATACCGGCTTCCGGCCCGGGTCACAGACCGATTCCGACGAGCGGACTGTTCTTCACACGGTCGACGTCGTCCATGTACCGGGCGAGAACGCGGGAGCCGTCGGCCCATCCGCCCGCGCGGGCGATCTCGAGCGGGTCGTGTCCGGCGGCGGTGGCGACCCCGCGGCGAAGGGAGTGCCCGGACCGAAGGGCCCGAGCAGGTGTTCTGGAACGCCGTCGTGTGGAGCCTCGTCGACTGCCTGGGACATGCCGATGCGGGCAGAGAAGCGGGGGCGGGGTGCGGTGGTCATGCCGGAGAGGGCACCGGTGAACCGCCTTGGATAAGATGCGATATCCGAGGCGGTAAAACGGACATGACCGCCCGTCAAGGAGAGGCTCGCCGGATGACCGCGGAACTGCAGCACACCGGTGTCGTCGAGGCCGAGCTGCCGCCGACCGGCGTAGCGGAGACCGCCGGGGACGTCGAGGCGTACGACCGCGCGACCGCTGCCGTGCTCGCCGCGCTCGACCAGGGCGCCGAGGAGCACCTGGCGGACTCCCGGCCGCACAAGACCCGCGCCTCCTACGCCCGCGACTGGGAGCTCTGGGCCGAGTTCCACCGCTGGCTCGCCGGACGGACCGGCCACACGCTGCCGCTGACCGCCGTCACCAAGGGCACTCTGGTCGCCTTCGTCGTCTGGCTGGACGAGATGAAGAAGGCCGCGCCCTCCACCATCGACCGCCGCATCACCGGCGTCACTGTCACTGCCCGCCGGCACGGCACCGAGGTCCCCAAGCAGGCGACGAAGGCCGCCCGGGAGGCGCTCAAGCCGATGAAGCTCGACCCGGTACGGACCGCGCGCGGCCGCGGCAAGGCGATCGCGGCGACCCCGGCGCACCTGAAGGCGATGAACACCGCGCCCGCGGTCCGCCCGCAGCCCGAGACCGGCCGCCGGCGCGGCACCCAGGAGCTGCCCGAGCTCGCCCGGCTCCGCGACCGGGCGCTGGCGACGCTGGCGTTCGGCATCGCCGGGCGCTCCGAGGAGGTCTCCTCCCTCGACACGGAGGGCATCACCCAGGTCGCCGAAGGACTTGAGGTGCACGTCCCCTCCGTCAAGGGCCGCCCGCCCCGCGACGTCGCGGTCGCCTACGGCGAGAACCCCGACACCTGCCCGGTCCGCTGCTGGCAGGCCTGGAAGGAAGCAGCCGACCTCACCGCGGGGCCCGCCTTCCTTCCCGTCGACCAGAAGGGCCGCCTCGGATCTCGGCGGCTCGGACCCGACGGCTGCCGCCTGGCCATCACCCGGGCCGCCCAGCGCGCCGGCCTGGACGTCAAGCTCACCGGGCACTCCGCACGCCGCGGCCTGGTCACCACCGGCCGCAAGCGCGGCAAGCGCGCCGAGAAGCTCCGCAAGCAGGGCGGCTGGGCCGCCAACAGCCCGGTCTTCTGGGAGTACGTCGACGAGGGCGAACGCTGGGAGGACACCGCGACCGAAGGCATCGGCCTGTAACCGGAGGGGAGAGGGGCCCCTGGGCGACCAGCACCCAAGGGCCCGGCTTCACCTGTGCTGGATCCACCAGATCACTGCAGAAACAGCGAACGCGCCCAGGGAGCTGCCCGCCCCCTGGCGGCGCCGTGGCTGGCGGAGTTGATCAGCGAACGGAACATCCGGCGCTGAGCTCGCTTGGAAATTCTGGCCCGGAGGCCCATGCGCCACGTCTTCCCCTGGGTGTACTGGGTCGACGGCAGCCGTGATGGGCAGGGGCTCATCGACTCAACGGGGCTGGAAGACAGCCGGTGGCTGCTCTTCGGGGAGCTGAACCGCAAAGTCACCAGCTACCTGGCTGGCAACTGCCTTCCCGAGAGGAGAAACATCTCCCGCATCGTCATAGCTTGTCTTGAGGCTCGAGGGTTCGAACTTGACCTTGACGGCCCGGATGATGACGAGGGCTGGGACTTGGTGTTCGACACAACGGAAGACCTCGAAGAGCTGGTCGCTGAAGCCCGTGTCGCCCGAGCTCGGGAACGACGGAAGGCGCGCAGAGGGAGGGTGAAATCTTGATCTACCCCCTTCCAGTCGCCGACACCACCGCAGTGTCTTCTGGGAGTACGTCGACGAGGGCGAGACTGGGAGGACGCCGCGACCGAGGGCATCAGCCTGTAAGGATCTCGGGCGAAGGCGACCGATTGCGCCTCTGGACGGCAATGGACTCACACCAAGAGCGTGACGATGGCGTGCCTGCAGGCGAAGAGCAAATCTTCCTGGTCGAACAGGGACCACGTCCTCGTGGGGAACAGGTTCCGCAGCCGCCCGGTAGTCACTCTCTCAACGTCCAGGATGTTGGGCACAGATCGCTGTACCGAAACGGGCAAGAGCTCTGCGGTGGCCAGGACTGGCATTTGACTGTCAGGGACATCGCCTGTGCCCGCTTCTGAGCTCATCTCCTCCGGCCGGGTGCGTTCCCGGTCTTCCAGGTCGGCGAGGAACCAAAGGTTGTCGAAGATGTTGCCGACCTGGTCGATCGCCTCCTCCTCAACATTGCGGACCTGCCGAGCAAGCTCCACGGCAAGCGCGTCGACAAGGTCCACTCGCGGCAACCTGACGCTGGAGAAGGCATTGTGGATGGTGGCTCGCGAGGCACGCCGCACGCCGTTCCCCTCCAGCGCCGTCTCGAGTGACGACAGCGATGGGTAGCGCGCGTAGGCATGCAACTGGTGGAGGGCCTCGTTCAGCGCCTGATGCGCCTCCCCCGTCAGCACCGGCTTCCTCAACCGTCCGGCACGAGCCATGGCCTCTCCCATGTCCAAAAGCGTCCAACTACATCTCAACGTAGAGGACAACTACCAGGTTCAGCAGAGGGTTTCAGCAGGTGTATCGCTTCGGCGGAACACCCGGTCGTCGGGCTGAGGCTCCTTCCACCGAAGGTTGAGGACCTCCATGGCCTCGCCTGCACACCTCGTGGAAAAGGGAATCCCCAGGCCATGCTTGCTTTGATCTGCCTTGCCCTCGTTGTCCTGGCGTTGCTGTTGTGGCGCGCCATGGACAAGCTCAAGGAGGACGACGTCGCATCGGTTGTCCGGTTCGCACTCGCCGCGGTCGTGATCCTCGTACTTACCTATGTGGCCATGCGCCTTGCGCCGCCCGAGGAGATGGCTGGCATCCTGCGCCAGGCGCTTGGGTTCCTCATCAAGAGCTGATGCCGGGGAGTGCTGGACTCCGACTCGGAGACAGGCTCGCATAGCAGGTGTCAAGGCGGTCCCGCCCACATGGGCGAGGCCGCCTTCGACTGATTCCGCCCCCCTGGGCCACTGGATCGCGTATGAGGCGATGCGACTGTTCCACTGCGGCCTAGGGCAGGGTTCACCAGTCGCCGGACGGTTCGGCGCGAGAGAGGAAGAAACCTGATGAGCCAAGATCTGAACGCGGAGCTGTCTCGCATCTACGAGCGCTGTCTCGAGCAGGTGCGCACGATCGCCGCGCTCGACCCGACCAAGCCAGTCGTGGAATGGGACCGGTACACCTGCACGTCCGCCAACGAGTTCGCGTCGGACGTCGAGATGGCGTGGATGGGGGCTCACCCCGAGCACAAGACGCGGGACACCTACTCGGCGATCATGGGCGGCGTCCCTGTCGAGCGTGAAAGCGTCTCCGGGGACTCGCCTACGCGATACATCACGTACGGGCTGACGTCCTTCGCTCGTGTCCTGCAGTGCATCGAGGCCATGCGCGCCAGCCGATTCGACCCGCACGTGTCAGGCGGCATCATCCGAGATGACGAGGACTGAGCCATTGCCTCCACCGCAGTGGTCAGGGCACGTCACCTTCCCAGACCCAGGGGCCGTCAGGGCGGCTGAACGTCGGCCCGTACGAGGTTCTCCCACCGGGTCCGTAGGCGCTGTGAGGGGTGATCAGGTGCGCGCCGGTGGTGATCTCCTCATCCGTCCAGCCGGTTACCTCGATCAGCTGTCCGTCCAGCGGTCCGCCGACTAGTTCGCGGTAGGTGTGGCCGGGCTGTGGCCCGGTCGCCGGCGCGTCGTGCTCGGTGCCCAACACCCCTGGTGCCTGTGTCATGCGGCCAGTCTGGCGCAACGCAGGTGCCGCACGGGATCTTCTGCCCCGAATTGTGAGCCTCGTACGCGCGCGCCCGCGTAGACGCCCTTGAGTAGTAGCGGGGCAGCGGTTAACGGTGAGATCGATCTTGGTGGCGGATGGGCTACCACGGTGGTCGACTGAACTGCCGGGGATCGGCGAAAGATCGTATGAGCGGTCTGGCGTCGGACTACCGTCCGCCGCGTGCCGATGGAGTTTCTGACTGATGAGCAGGCCGCGTCGTACGGGGCCTTCAAGGAGATCCCGACCCGACCCGAGCTGGAGCGGTTCTTCTTCCTGGACGACGCCGACCGGGACCTGATCGCGTTGAGACGGGCGGACAGCCACCGGTTGGGGCTGGCTCTGCAGATCTGCACGGTGCGGTACGTCGGCCGGTTCCTGGAGGACCCGTTGGACGTGCCGTGGGAGGTGGTGGACTACCTGGCCGGACAGCTGGGCATCGAGGACGCCTCGTGTGTGAAGCGGTACACCGAGCGCAAGCCGACGGCGTATGAGCACTCGTGGGAGATCCGCCGGCGCTATGAGTACAGGGAGTACGAAGACCCGGCGTGGGGCCGGCGGTTCCGCACGTTCCTGCACGGGCGGGCCTGGACGCATGCCGAGGGGCCGGTGGCGCTGTTCGACCACGCGGTGGCGTGGCTGCGGCGGCACCGGGTGCTGCTGCCGGGCGTCTCGGTGCTGGCCCGGCAGGTGTCGGAGGTGCGGGCGGTGGCGGAGAAGCGGCTGCACGCCACGGTGGCCCGGGCCGCTCACCGGGCCGACCCGGTGCTTCCGGGTGAGTTGGTGCGGCTGCTGGAGGTGCCGGACGGCGCGCGGGTCTCGGAGCTGGAGCGGCTGCGCCGGCCGCCGACCCGTACGACCGGCACCGCGATGGCGCGGGCGCTGGACCGGGTGAACGAGATCTCCGCGTTCCAGCTGGGGCGGGTGAACCTGACCCGGGTGCCGGTGAACCGGCTCTCGACGCTGGCACGGTACGGGCTCGCCTCGAAGGCCCAGACGCTGGAGCGGTCGGCGGAGCCCAGGCGCACCGCGCTGCTGACGGCGGTGGTGCGAAGCCTTGAGGCGGCGGCGATCGATGACGCGCTGGACCTGTTCGCGCTGCTGATGGCGACCCGGCTGATCAGCCCGGCCCGGCGGGCCTCGGACCGGGAGCGGCTGGTGATGCTGCCGCACCTGGAGAAGGCGTCGCGCACCGTGGCGAAGGCGGCGCGGGTGCTGATCGGGCAGCTGGAGCTGACCGAGGAGACGGGCTGCGACCTGGATACGGCGGGGCTGTGGCGGGCGCTGGAGGACGTCGTCTCGCGGGCGGCGGTGAACAACGCGGTGCGGGTGGTCCAGCAGCTGGTGCCCGAGGACGACGGCTCAGCGGAGATCGCGCTGCGCCGGCAGCTGACCGGCCGCTACAACACGGTGCGCCCGTTCCTGGCGCTGCTGGGCGAGAGCGACGCGCTGGGGGCCGCGCAGGGCGGGCGGCGGGTACTGAAGGCGGTGCGCCGGCTGCCGGTGCTGGCCCGGCGCAAGGTGGCCCAGCGTCCGCTGCTGCCCAGGGAGATCGACGCCGAGCTGGTGCCGCCGGCGTGGAAGAAGGCGGTGTACTCCAACACCGCGCTGCCCGAGGGCGCGGTGGACCGCGACGCCTACGTGGTGTGCGTGCTGGAGCAGCTGCACCGTGCGCTGACCCGCCGCGATGTGTTCGCCTCGCCGTCGAACCGATGGTCGGACCCGCGGGCCCGGCTGCTGGACGGGCCGAGGTGGGAGGCGGTGCGCGAGGACGTGCTGGCGGGCCTGAGCCTGACCGAGCCGGTGGACGAGCACTTGGACGGACTGACCCGCGGTCTGGACGCGGCGTGGCGGCAGATGGCGGCCAGGCTGGAGGAGGCGGGGCCGGCGGCGAAGGTGGAGATCGTGGTGCCGCCGGACGGCGGGCGGGCCCGGCTGAGCGTGGACAAGCTCGGCGCGCTCGGCGAGAGCGCCTCGCTGACGTGGCTGCGCAAGACCACCCTGGCGATGCTGCCGCGCATCGACCTGCCGGACCTGCTGTTCGAGGTGCACTCCTGGACCGGGTTCCTGGACGCCTTCACCCACGTGTCCACCAGCGCGACCCGCATGGAGGGCCTGCCGGTCAGCCTGGTGGCGCTGCTGGTGTCCGAGAGCTGCAACATCGGGCTGACCCCGGTGACCAACCCGGCCTACCCGGAGCTGACCCGCAGCCGCCTGTCCCACGTTGACCAGAACTACCTGCGGGGCGACACGATCGCCGCAGGCAACGCCCTGCTCATTTCCGCCCAGGGCCGGGTGCCGCTCGCGCAGAGCTGGGGCGGCGGGCTGCTGGCCTCGGTGGATGGCCTGCGGTTCGTCGTGCCCAAGCGGAGCATCAACTCGGCCCCCTCGCCCAAGTACTTCGGGCAGAAGAGGGGTCTGACCTGGCTGAACGCACTGAATGACCAGGTGTCGGGGATCGGCGCGATGCTGGTGCCCGGCACCCCGCGCGACTCGCTGTTCATCCTGGACACCCTGCTGAACCTGGACGGCGGCGTGCGCCCGGAGATGGTGGCGACCGACAACGCCTCGTACTCCGACATGGTTTTCGGGATCTTCAAGATGCTCGGTTTCCGCTTCGCGCCGCGCTTCCGCGACCTAGCCGACCAGCGGTTCTGGCGCGCCGACATCCCCGGCAAGCAACCGGCGGCCAGCTACGGGCCGCTGGAGGCGATCGCCCGCAACAAGGTCAGCCTCAAGAAGATCCGCGAGCAGTGGCCCGACATGCTGCGGGTGGCCGGGTCGCTGATCACCAACCAGGTCCGCGCCTACGACCTGCTGCGGATGTTCGGCCGCGAGGGCCACCCCACCCCGCTGGGCCAGGCGTTCGCCGAGTACGGCCGGATCGAGAAGACCTTCCACCTCTTCGACCTGGTCGACCCGGTGGACGACACCTACCGGCGCCGGATGAACCGCCAGCTCACCGTCCAAGAATCCCGCCACACCCTGGCCCGCGCGATCTGCCACGGCAAGCGCGGGCACATCCAGCAGGCGTACAAGGACGGCCAGGAGGACCAGCTCGCCAGCCTCGGACTCGTGCTGAACGCCGTGGTGCTGTGGAACACCCGCTACCTCGACGCCGCCGTCGAGACGCTGCGGGCACTGCCCGCCGGCCAGCGCGAGCACGACGTCCTGGACGAGGACGTGGCCCGCCTTTCCCCGCTCAAGGCCGGGCATCTGAACGTCCTGGGGCGCTACGCCTTCACCCCCTCGCAGCCCGAGGGGACCTTGCGTCCGCTGCGCGACCCGGCCGCGGTGGACGAGGAGGACCAGGCCGAGGAGTAACCCGGCAGCCGAACGCCGGATAACCGGAGCGGCTTGCTCCCGTGATCCGGCGGTTCATTCAGACTTTTTCGAAGAACCCGACCGCCCGAACGGGGGCGGCGGGCCTTCGCGGTGTATGGACAGTCCTAGAACATGTCGCCCTTCTCGTAGCTGAAACTGCTGATACGGGCGACCACGGTGTCCGGGTCGTCCCTAGTCGTCAGCTCTACGGGGGCTTCGAGACGGTATTTGACATGGTCACCCCTGGTCGGGGGGTACTCGTTGAGGTCCCCGATCATGACCATCGGCTTCTTGGTGACCAGCTCGACCCGGTCACCGCCCTCCTTTGTGAAGGCAACCGCGAACTTGATGACATCGCGCTGCTCAAGCTTCGGGGGGGACTCCTGGACGACGCGCACCCAACTGGGCTGGTTCCGGTCGTGCTCTCCCTCCCCGAACACGACGTACAGGCCATTGCCGCTGCCGGACAGCTCGAATTGGTCCCTAATCCACAGCTGCACGCGGTCGGCCGGCTCGTCGGGGAACGGCACCACTACCTGCCTGATCTGCCCCGTGAAGTCGAGTTCCAGGGTTTCGCCCTCGTATTCGATCTTGGCGTCGCGGACGCTCAAGTGAAAGAGGGTCTCCTTGCTGATGTTGGGCAGCAGGGACATGAGTATGGCTCCTTGATCGTCGTTGCTGCCCACGATCGCCCATCCCGATCCCGAAAGACCGGCAGGCACCCAGACGGTCACCCGATCGAGTGTCCCGCCCCGGGGATCACGGGAACCGAGGTCATCGGCAAGGGCGGTCATGGTCGCCTGGCCACTGCCTCGCGTCGCCGGGCGTGACATCTGTAGCGGTGGGTGACTCGCAGAAATGATCAGTTGTGCGAGTTCCGTGAGAGGCCCGGACCGTGTCCGGTTCACCCCGGTCCGCTCTCGCAGAACACCTCTCAGAACCCTGCACTTATGCGAGACACTTCTGAGAGACTCCCGGCATGGATCTGACGCCTGATCGGGCAGCTTCTGCGGTGGAACGGCATGGATGCCCGAAGTGCGAGGCGCCGCCCGGCAGTCCGTGCCGGACGCTCGGCGGGAAGACCGCCTCGAAGTACCACACGCCGCGCTTCATCCTGGTGCCCGCGCTGCGCGAGGACCTCGAAGTCCTCGTCCCCGCCGACCGCGGCCCGGGCCGCACCTGGCAGCCGGGCCCCGCACTCGCCGTCGTCCCCCAGCCCGCCGCCGGGAGCCGGCCGGTGCGGATCGGGTACGCCCGCACCTCCATGGTCAGCCAGGAGCTCGCCAGCCAGATCGAGGCCCTGGAGGCGGCGGGCTGCACGAAGATCTTCCGCGAGAAGATCAGCACCCGCGTCAAGCACCGCCCCGAGATGGCCGCGGCCCTCAAGCTCGCCACCGAGTTCAAGGAGACGGCCCCCGACCAGGTCGTCATCCTGACCGTCCACGAGATGAAGCGCCTGGCCCGCAACGCCGCCGAGCTGATGCAGCTCTCCGCCGACCTGGAGGGCGCCGGCATCCGGCTCGAACTCCTCACCGGCCCGCTCACCGGCGTCTACGACCCGGGCGGCATGGGCTCGATGCTCTTCGCCGTTCTCGCCGTCGCCGCCCAGCTCGACCGCAACTACATCCGGGAGAAGACCCTGGAGGGCCAGCAGACCGCCGCCCGCAAGGGCAACCACGGCGGCAGACCGAAGGTCATCGACGACGACATGCTCACCTTCGCCGTCGCGCTCAAGGACAAGGGCACCCCGGTCCCGGAGATCGCCAAGAAGCTCGTCATCAAGACCGGCAAGAACGCCGGCGAACACCCCTCGGTCGCCTCGGTCTACCGGGCACTCGCCGACGCCGAGGAGGCCGCAGCCCTCGCCGCGGTGGATGCCGACCTATCACTACGACCCACCCGCGTACAGATCCGTCGCCCCAGCGACCCGCTCACCCCCGAGGAACTCGACCTCCGCCAGCGCCTGGTCACCCAGCGAGCCGAGCTGGATGCAGGTCAAAATCAATTTCACCGTTAACCGCTGCCCCTCTACTACTCAAGGGCGGGGTCCCCGTGACAGGTGCGTTCTCGTGGCTGAGCGGAGCCCGGCAGGGCTGCTGGGCTCCACTCTTGGACCTGGGCTGGTGAACCGGCCTGCCGGCCCGGGGTAATTCGCGTGCGGGTGGCTACAGAACGGCGACGGTGAACGGAACGTCAGCCGCGTCGTTGTTGTAGTTGCTCGTCACGACGGTGATGGTGCGGGTCTTGCCGTTGCAGTTGCTGTTCGGGATGGCGGTGATCATGGACCGCTGGTTGTTGACCGTGGCGAGTACGGCCGCGTTGCGCAGGTCGACGGTGGGGTCCGAGACCGCCACGCAGTAGTAGCCCGCGGGCTGCCCGTTGAGCCGTGCCGACGAGGCGACGTTCTTGGTCGCCAGGAGGGTTCCGTCCGCGCTCACCTTGGCCGCGGCCCGGGCGTAGGGCGCGTTCAGGGCGGCCGGGGCGGCGGAGGCGGGACCGGTCAGGAGCGGCACCGACGCCACTGCTGCGGCGGCCAGGGCGAGGACTCGGATACGCATGGTGGTTCCTTTCACGGCCGCATCCGTCACCGGCTGCGGCCCTGCATGTGGATGGGCGCCCTTTGGGGACGGAGTTGCAGCCCAGGTCGAAACCCGGGTGCTCCGTCATTGACTCCCGCCGCTCACGCAGCGTCCCAGCCGGTTTCACCCCTGCGGATGATCATGACCTCCGCAATCACCCGAACGGCCCCCCGGCGACGGGCGCCGGGCGGGGCGGGCGAGTAAGCCTGACGCGGGCCCCGCCCCGCATCCCGACCATCCTGCCGAGAAAGGCCCTCCCTGTGGCCACTGATTTCAAAACCCAGCGTTTCCAGGAACTCTTCGACGCCCTTGACCCCGACCGGAACGACGTCGTCGGCAAGCACAGCTTCGACAACCTGATCTCGCGCCTCGCCCACAATTCCGACACAAACATCCGCGACCTCCGAAAGGCGTTCCACGAGTTCTGGCAGGCGGTGCAGAGCCGCAGCGAGTACCGGTCCAACCTGTCCAAGCAGCAGTTCGTCGACGCGCTGAACGCCACACACATGAGGGACTTCGACAGCCTGTCCGGGCGCGTGTTCGCCTCCGCGTTCGGCTTCGGCGAAGTGACCAAGGACAAATTCGTGCGCTACTACACGGCTGCGGGCAGCGACGAAGCCACCGCGCAGGAAGACTTCACCCGGCTCCACGGCGACCGCGACGGCGGGCTCCACCGTAAGGAATTCCACGGCGGCCTCGCCAACTACCTACACAACTCCGACCCCGCCAGCAGCATCGTCCTGGGCATCGTGTAGGCCACGAATCCTTACCGGTTTCCGCAGCCGACGGCGGCGGAAACGTTCACCACGGCGGCCGGTCAGCGCCGGGCGTCCCCGGGCGCGAGCAGCCTGGTGATGCCCGCGATGGCCTCTGCCGAGGGCGTGAAGTACCGGCGGACGTTCTCGGCCTTCTCGTGCCGGGACTTGGCCATCAGCATCAGCTCTGAGGCTCCCTGTCCGCCGAGGTAGGTGAGCCCGGCATGGCAGTACTCGTGCAGGTCCCAGCCCGTGCCCGGCGCACCGCCGACGGCGGTGCGCTCATCGAGCAGCGCGCGTGCCTGGCTGCAGGAGAGCGGTGCCAGCCCAGTGTCCGGGCACACATCGCGCGGGCTGGGCCGGGCACCGGCTAGACCTTCGCGGCTTCCTTCTCGGCGAGTGCCAGCGCCTCGTCCGCCGCACGCGACGCCGCGGTGGCCGACTCGAAGTCCTTGGCGCGGCTGGCTGACGCGGCCTCCCTGCCGGCCTGCTCGGCCGCTTCAGCATCCGTGCGGGCCGGGCCCGTCTCCCAGTTGGGAAGGATGGAGTACGCAGCCTCGGCGGCTTCAGTCACGGCTGCGGCAACCGCCCCAAAATCCAGGGCCTTGGCCCCCTGCTCGGCCCTGGCGGCGGCCTCCGCCACCGTGTGCCCGCCCGGCATGTTCGCCGTGCTGTCGGCGACCGCGCGAGCGGCCTTGGCCGCCTTCTCCAGCTTGGCCTTGTCGTCGGCTGCGGCGTACATCGTGTGGCGGGCGGCCTCGGCGTTCCGTCGGGCCTGCTGCACCTGGTCGGTGTCCTGAACTGCCACGGGAGCTCCTCGTTCTCTGCGATCAGCGTCCCCGCCACCATCTCGCGGTTCCCTGGGTCGCACTCCGAACCAGGCCGCAGAGCCACCCGAAGGAACGACGGGAGCACGGCCAAGACCGGGCACTGGACTTTCTGAACCCCCTGTGAGGAACTCGACCTCCGCCAGCGCCCGGTCACCCAGCGAGCCGAGCTGGATGCAGGTCAAGATCAATCTCACCGTTAACCGCTGCCCCTCTACTACTCAAGGGCGGTAGAGGGGTCCAGAAAGTCCAGAAACCCTGGCAGCGAACGATGCCACCAGCCCCCGCGAAGAGATCGACGATCGTGACGATCGAGATGGCTCCGAGGTCTGTCAGATAGGGCAGGGGTCCACCGAGGGGAACAGTTTCACGCTTAGTCAGTTTCCGCAGCACAGAGGGCATTTCACCGTTTGAGGCGGGTGTGCGCGGGGCGGTCCGGTTGGGGTCGGCTCGCGCGTTCTGCGTAGGCTCTTGCACGGACCTCCCAGGTATGACGACGGGGAGCCCAGACCCAGCCAGAACCGGAGCCGGCTGCTTCCCTGTGGCCCCTCCTTGACGGGTGTCGCAGGCTCGGTGTCGGTGTCGTCCGCCGTGTCGAGCCACCCGGCCAGACCCGTCGTCGAACCGGTTCCACTGGCCGCCGCAACGGGTGCGTCCGTCGCCGCAACCGGCTCTGCCGCTGCCGAAATCTCCGGGCGCGCCGTCGGACCGTGCGGCCCGGTCGCCGAAACCGGGTTCGGTTCCGTCGTGATCGTGGTCATCTGGGTCTCTCCTCACCGAAACGAATCAGGGTAGGGGCGGGGCGGCGCGCACCTCGCGCCGCCCCGCCCGGAGTGATGGGGTGTCAGCCCCGCTTGGCTTCGGCTGCCTCTCGGGCGGCACGGGCGGCGTCTGCGGCCTCGGCGGCCCTCTTGGCCTCTTCGACGCGCTGCTGGGCAAGCGCGTCGGCGGCCTGCTGCTCCGCGCTCATGACCGGTTCCCCTTCGGGGTCCCGGCGACGGGGCGCTCGGCAGGGCTGCTGGTGTAGCCGCCTCGGCTGGCGGAGTAGTCACGGGAGTGCTGCGGCTCGGCCTTGGAGCGCTGGGGGTCGCGTGCGGGCATGTTCTTGCGGAGTGCCACGATGGGCTCCTGTCTCTGCGGAGATGGAGCGCGGGGCGACCGGCTTTCTTGGCAGTTGGGCGGTCGTCTCGCGCGTTTTTGGTGGGGCCGTGGGTCTGTCCGGCTCCCCTCACCGCCCGTCTCACTCGAGCGGATCGGGCAACCGTCAGACCAGGTAGCGGTTGTACGGAGTGCCGTAGATGCGCAGGAACTCGTCGTAGATCTGGTCGGCGCGCTCCTCGGCGACGAGGGCTTCGGGGGTCGTGATGCCGCCGCCGTGCTCGTCCTGGAGATTGAGCCGGAGGTCGTAGGCGGCGTCCTCGACTTCCTGGGCCATGGCCCAGGGGTTGCCCGGGGTCTGCCAGCGGACCGTGACGCTCATGGTGATCTCCTTCGGTGGGTGTCCGGACCCCTTCTCGGATCCGGTGGATTCGGTGTCAGGGAGAGGCGTCAGAGGAGCCGTCAGGGGGTGTTAGGGCGGTGATAGAACCGCAGGTCACAGCGGCGATAGGCCGGTCTATCGGGCTTCTTGGGCCCTCTCCTTGGAGAGGGTCAGGGGAGCGGTCCCGGACGGGTCCTTAATCCCCCCGGGGATGAGACGGAGTACGGCCGGTACGGGGGTCTCGGCGGGCGCCTCGGCGGGGGTCTGCCCAACCGGCTGAGCGGGGGCTCCCACGGACGGGGTTTCGGGGCGGGCCTGGAGCAGTGCTGTGGGGGTCATCCCGAGCGCATCGGTCACCGCCACGAGCTTCATCCCGACGCGGGTGACGGGCTTGCCGCCGATCCGCATGCCGACCTTGTCGGCGGTGGGCAGTCCGCAGGACTCCACCCACGCCCGGAACTCGGTCAGCTCGGTGCCCTGGGGGATGAGCCCGGCCTCGGCCGCGGAGTCGAGGACGGTGTCGAGGTGCAGTCCGGCGCGGCCGGCTGACTCCGCGTCGGCCGCCGCCCGCACCACGTGCCACAGGAGCGCGGCGCCCCGGTCGGCCTCGACCTCCTCGTCCTGCTCCTCGTCCTGCTCCTCGACGTCCTCGTCGACGTCGGCGTCGTCGGCCGTGTCCGGGGAAGGGGCGAGCATCCAGGCCGCGACCATCCAGGCCAGTCCCCCGACGGAAACGATCACCGGCTTCCAGGGGGCCAGCAGTCCGAGGTACGGGGTGATGAGCTCGCCCGCCATCGCACCCGCCCCGGCGACGAGCATCCCGCCCAGGGCGAGGTAGGCGAGCGCCTCAGGGAACGGACGGCGCCCGGACGGAGCCGGCCCTCGGGGAGGAACAAGTCGTTCAGTACAGCATCAGGCCGGTCTACGAGGGAGCGAATCCGATCCCGGTCAGATTGGAGTTCACGGCTTTCGGAAACAAGGGCTACACCTTCACCCACAGCCTGGAGAACCCCGCCGCTGGTGTCCGGACCGCTGTATAACATCGCCACCGACCGTACCTGGAAGGCTCCCTCATGACCCGCGCCACCCCGCCACGTCCCCTCGACGTAGAAGCGGTTTTCCCTGCCCTGGCAGCCCACCGGCGCACAACCACCCGGCTGCACCCACGTCACGGCTCTCCCGGGACGCAGGACAGTTCGGTGGCGGGCCCTCTCCTCTGGCCGGCCGACGAACCGTGGCCGGTGTGCACGGCCGTACACCCGAAGGGCACGGGCCACCTTCTCTCCGACGTGCGGCTGAGCCGCAGGATTCTGGAGGACTCCCGCGGGCGGGAATACACCGCCGAGGAACAGCGCCTGATCGATGGAATGACCGCGGGCAATCACCTCCCGGAACTTCGGGACGACGCCCCGCTGCCGATGCTGGCCGTTGCCCAGCTGTACGCACACGAGATTCCCGATCTCGTGGGACCCGAGGACCACGACCTGCTGCAGGTCTTCTGGTGCCCCTTCGAGGTGCACGGCACCGACCGCACGATCGACGTCGTACTGAAGTGGCGACGGTCCACCGATGTCGGCGCCGTACTCATGCCACAGCCCGAACCTCCCGTGGTCGGCCGGAAGGAATGCGTGCCGAACATGTGCGTCGTACACCCCGAGCGCGTCGTGGAGCACGAGTACCTCGGCCTGCTGGAGGAGGAACTCCAGGAGGAGATCGACGAGTGGGAGGAGGCGCGCCTCGACGAGGACGATGCGGACGAATACAACTCCGCTCCACCAGCAAGCTACGCGACGTATGAGGAGTACGAAGAGGCAATGGCCGCAGCCGAAGCTGCCGAGCCCGAGGAGATCAACTACATGAGCGATCTGTCGATCGCCCCTGGCTGGAAGGTCGGCGGCTTTGCTTCATGGCACCTGACCGACCCCGCTCCGGTCGGCTGCGAGGTGTGCGGGGCAGCGATGCCGCCGCTGCTCACCGTGAACATGTGGGAATGCGACGGTGCCTCACGCAGCTGGCTGCCGATCGAGGACCGGGACGGCCAAGACCCGTACGCGACCAACCCGACCGAGGTCTACCTCGGGCGCGGCCTGATGCGCGTACACACCTGCCTCACCGACCCCGCACACCCGCACCGGCTCAGCTTCCAGTAACCGGAGAGCCTCGTCCTTGCCTGCCTCGGCCGCCGGCCCAGTGGTGCTGGAGAAATCCTTCCGGTGCAGCCGATGCCGCTGTCGACCTGTTCGCCTGCGATCCGCTCGCCATCGGCGGGCAGCAGGTCGCGATCGGTTCGGCGGAGTGCCGGCGCGGGTCCACGTCACGCATGCCGGTGGCGCGATGCCGGCCCCAGGCGGTGCCGGCCATCAAGCCGCGATCGAACGGCGAGTAGGCAGGTCAGGCGGAATCACGGGGCGGCCGTCGCTGTTCTGCCGGCCAGGGTGGCTATCTGCGCCAGGAGGTCGGCTGGGGGCTCGTTCAGGTTCAGGGCGTGGGCGGTGATCGTGACGGGGGAACAGCGGATCACATGGTCGGTGGGGGCCGTGCCCGGGCTGGTCGCCGCGTAGACGAGGTGGCCGTGGCTGATGCCCAGGGCGGTGCAGTAGGCCAGGAGTTGGTAGAGGTGTTCCACGGGTGGAGACGTGACCTTGAGGAACGTGTACTTCGCGTCCATCACCGAGATCGGACGACCCCCGCGGTACAGGACCAGGTCGGGGCGGAACGTGGCCCGGCGCGCCTCGTCCAGGCGGTGGACGTTTTGGGGAGCGCAGCGGATGCCGTGGTGGGCCAGGGCTTCGCCGAGTGTCACCGTCAGAAAGCGTTCGAAGACCTTCGGCAGGTCCAGCAGGAAGCCGTCCGACGGAGTCGGGGCGCCTCCCTCCTGTCGTATGGAGCGGCCGGACAGAAGGAGTTCGGCCAGCCTGAGGGCCGAGGTGTAGCGGGCGTTGAGTCTCGTCGGGGTCCAGGTGGGAAGCGGTTCGCCTGGGTGGGGGCGGCGGACACCGTGAAGGCGGTGGGCGAGGTGGCGGAGGATCAGGCGGGTCGGATCGGGTACGCCCGGCAGGTGAGCGGCCAGATTCAGGGCAGCCAGCAGGATGCGGTTCTCGGGGATGTCCGGGGTGTGGTCGTCGTACCGGACCGATATCGGCAGCGGCAGACCGGTGCGGCGGAGCTGGTCCGTGGTGCGGATACGGCCCCTGATCAGCGGGAGCTCCTCCGCCACCTCGCGGTAGCCGTGCAGGATGCCCGCCTCCAGGGTGCGGCGGGCGGTGCGGGCCAGCAGGTCGGCGAGGGCGGGGAGGAGGTCGTCGGCCGTCGCCGCGGTGACCGGCTCCGAGTGCCAGGGGTCGGTGGAGGAGTAGGAGAGGAGGAAGAGGAGGTCCCTGATGGGGAGTTTGGGGCGCAGCCGGAGATGGACCGCTCCGCCGGAGCGCGTGGGCAGACGGATCAGGCCCACCTTCTGGTTGCCCCGCACGTTCCAGCGCCCGCCCGGTGCTGGGGTCAGCCGTACCAGGTCCGGCACGGCGACCAGGGCCGCCACCTGGTCGCCGGTCAGTTCGTACGCGCTGCCCGGGCCGGTCTCCTGGACGGTGAGGGTGAGGTCGGCGCTCACGATTCGACGGCCGGGAGCGGGGAACCGACCGGCCGGCCCTGCGGGGCGGCGGCCTGGGACGGGAATCCGGCCGAGGGGCCCGGCGGCGCGACGGCCGCCCGCAGGGAGTCCAGGCCGTACTCCGCCTCGACGTCGACGCCGGTGCCGTAGAGCTGGTCCTCCAGTAGCGGCAGGATCTGGGTGCGCCAGATGAGGTCCAGGCCCCCGGGGCGGGCCACGCCGGGCTTCATCAGGTACGACGGGCCGATGGCACGGTCGGCGTCGCCGAGGCGGGAGTTCAGTTCGTCCAGCAGCCGGGCGGCGGTGTCCGGGAGACCGCGGGCCTGGAGCCAGCGGGCCAGCAGACCCTGCACCGGCGGCTTCTCGGGGGACAGCCGGCGGAAGGCGAAGCGGCGGCGCATCGCCGCGTCGACCAGCGCGATGGAGCGGTCGGCGGTGTTCATCGTGCCGATGAGAAAGAGATTGCCGGGCAGATGGAACGGGTCGTGCGGGCTGTACTGCACGGTGATGGGTTCCTCGCGGTACTCCAGCAGGAAGTACAGCTCGCCGAAGACCTTCGCCAGGTTGGCCCGGTTGATCTCATCGATGATCAGGAAGTACGGATTCGCCGGGTCCTTCCGCGCCCGCTCGGCCAGCAGTCTGAAGGGGCCTGGCAGCACATCGAACATCACCGAGCCGCCGTCGCCCCGAACGGGACGGAAGCCCTCGAAGAAGTCCTCGTAGGTGTAGGAGGGGTGGAACTGGACCAGTTGCACCCGGTCCGGACCCGCCAGATGTCTGGCCAGTGCACGGGCGACGTGGGTCTTCCCGGTGCCGGGCGGCCCGTGGAGCACCAGCTGGAGCTGGTCCTGCAGCTGTTCGGCGGTCTCTCGCAGCCACTCCAGCGGCATGAGCAATTCGTCAGCCAGCTCCTGGGTGATCGGCGGGAACTCGAGGGGCTTGGTGACGTCGACCTCGGCGAGTACATCGTCGACCGCGTCCTCCAGACCCGCACGCTCCGCCAGCTCGGCGGCCACACTGCTGATGTCGTACACCGCCGGCGGCAGCGGCAGCCTTGCCTGGACCTTCTCGGGGAGGTCGGCACGGACCAGGGGGCGGTCGGCGGTCGCCCAGCGCACCGGGAGACGGCGGGCGTTGTCGAGGCCTTCGGAGGCGTCGTACGTCGGTGCGCCTTGGACGGTGCCGACGTGTACCTCGTCCGGGGTGACGGTGACGACCAGGTCGCCCGGCTGCATGACGGTCAGGAAGACATGCAGCTGATAGGCGGCCGCCCCGCGCAGCTGGGCGGTGGCCTCTGGCATGGCCTCGGCGACCGCCTGCCGGACCTGCTGCTTGGTGGCGCCGACGGGGATCTCCGGGATCTCCCGCCAGGAGAGCGAGCAGTAGCCCTGCCTGAGCCAGGCCGGGATGAAGTCGTGCCCGTCCACGTTGTGGCCGCGGACCAGCCAGCCGCGCTGCTCGTGCGTTACGGCGCCCTTGCGCCAGCGGCCGACCCAGGGCTCGTCGTAGAAGTCGACGGGCTGGCCGACCTGGACCTCCAGCGTTCTGCTGAGCGTCAGCAGGTCCTTGTCGTCGTTGCCGGTGGGATCGGAGAGCTCGTCCGCGAACGCCTTGAGGATCTCGTGCTTGTGGTGGGCACTGGCGATGGGCTGGAAGTCGTCCGGGAAGAGCGTGAAGAGCAGTACATGGATCTGGGCACGGCCCTTCTTGTGGCCGACCGAGTCCTGGATGCCGAAGCAGAGGGCACGGAAGCTCCAGGGATCTTTGAGGAGTGCCTCCCGCTCCGTGGGCTCCGCCCTGGCCAGCCGCTCGACGAGGAGAACCAGGATCTGGAACTGCGCCCAGCGGTAGTTGAGGAATCCCTGCCCACCATGGAGGAAACCCTTCAGTGCGGGCTCCATGTCCGGGGGCACATCCAGGGGGCGGCCGGCCCAGGAGAGCACCTCGCGGAGGATCTGGAGCTTCTTCGGAAGACCGATCTGCTCGGGGACCAGAGGGGCCATGTTCACGAAGAGCAGTTCGGCGGCGAGGACGATCGTCTCGTCGGGGGCGTCGGTGAGCTGCCGGCGCAGCTTGATGAGAAAGGTGTCCGACGATTCATCGGGCCGGTCAACGAAGCGGGCGCGCAGATCGGACGCGGTCGCCTCGGTCCAGGCTGCCAGTTCCGGCTGGAACGCGGACTTCCCGGTCCGTAACCCGCCGCAGAAGACTTGCTGCACCACCACCGCGACCTCGGCGCCGTCCGGTCGTCTCGCCACACTGCCACCCACCCCTCGAGTGTTTCGAAGTGCCCACACTAGTGAGGGGATCGGAGGTCTGATAGGTCATGCAACGGGGTTCAGGGCTGCGGGGTCGCCCCCGGTTACCTCAGAGGTCGTTTTCGTCCAATGTTTCATCCCGAGATGGGATGTTCTGTGGTCTTCTTCGGGTCGCGCCAGGAGATGGTGTTCTCGCCAATGAGGCGGCGGGTCATGAGGCTGGTCATGGCGAGGTGGATCAGGGCTTCGGAGCGGGTGGGCAGGGTTTCGTAGTCGCGGGCCAGGCGGCGGTTCAGCATGAGCCAGCCGTAGGTCCGCTCCACCGCCCACCGTTTCGGTATCGGGGTGAAGCCCCTGGTCCCGGGCTTGCGGGCGGTGATCTCCATGTCGATGCCGAGGGTCGCGGCGTGCTCGACGAGGTGCTGGCAGTAGCCGCCGTCGACCCAGACCTTGCCGATGCCCGGGTGTTCGGCGGCGACCTGGTCCAGGAGGTGAGTGCCAGCAACGGAGTCCTGCACGCCGGCCGCGGTCACCAGCACGGCGAGGAGAAGTCCGAGCGTGTCGGTGGCAATGCTCCGCTTCCTGCCGACGATCTTCTTCCCCGCGTCGATGCCCTGGCTCGAGGCCGGCACGCTGGTGGAGGTCTTGACGCTCTGGGCGTCGATCACACACGCCGATGGTTCACCCTCCCTGCCCTCCTTCTCCCTCAACAGCTGCCGCAGTAAGCCGTTGAGCTGCGCGAACACACCCTCATCGGCCCACTTGGCGAAGTAGCCGTAGACCGTGTTCCAGTGCGGGAAGTCGTGTGGGAGATAGCGCCACTGGACCCCGGTGCGGTCCACATACAAGATCGCGTCCATGATGTCGCGCAGGTCGTGCTCGGGTGGCCGGCCGAAGTGCAGAGCCGTGCGTCGGCGCTCCATTCGCCACGCGGACAGGACCGGCTCGATCAACTCCCAGCGGGCATCGGACAGGTCACTCGGATACGGGCGTCGCTTCGGCATGCTTCCGGCGTACCGCCATGAGCCGAATGCGCCCAGGCGCACGGCAGCGGCTGTGGAAGCACACGACTACGAAGGCCGGGCACCCTGGGATGAAACAGGATTACGTCGTCTTCCGCCCCACCCACAACCCCACAAGCCCCGCAGATACCGACGTTTTCCACGGCCTCACCCGCACCACCGTCCGACGCCTCAAGAACTAGCCGACACACGGGCAATGAGGGTGAAAACGACCTCTTAGCGCCGGTTTCCGTTCCAATGTTCCTCGGCCCCCTACCTGATCTGGGTGTTCGTCTCGACCCAGTGACGCAGGTGTGCCAGCGGGGCTGCAGCACCGTGTCCGAGGTCCGTGAGGGCATAGTCGACGCGGACCGGGACTTGCGCGATCACGGTGCGGGTGATGAACCCGTAGTCCTCCAGTTGGCGCAGGGTCCGGGTCAGAACTTTCGGGCTGACGCCCTGCAGGCAGTTCTGAAGGCTGGTGAACCGGCGCGGGCCTTCTTCGAGGGCTCCGATGGCCAGGGCCGACCATTTGCCGGACAGAACGTCCAGGACGTCGCGAGCCGGGCAGAGCGCGGCATAGACGTCTGCGGTGCGGCTGAGGGGTTCGACGGGTGTCGTTGTCATGAAAGATGCCTCCTGCCTGCGACTCTACCCAAAGGGAAGCAAGGGTGCTTGCGGGTCACCAAGGGTGCCGACCTACCGTGGACCGCATCACCACTGCGGTCGCCCGAGGATTGTTGCCGCCCTTACTGGAAGAGTCGTACATGTCTGATCAGAACGTCGGTTCCGCGATGCGGGCCGTGGTCTTCACCGACTTCGGCGACCCGGAGGTTCTGGTGCCGACGACGGTGCCACGCCCGGAACCTCTGCCCACTGAGGTTCTGGTTCGGGTGCACGCTGCTGGGATTAACCCGCTGGACCTGCGCACCCGGGCTGGTTTCCCTACCCCCGCCAGGGCGGCCCTCGGAACGGGGCCGCACATCTTGGGCTGGGACGTTTCGGGCACAGTGGTGGGGATCGGACCAGGTGAGTTCCTCTACGCGCCCGGCGACGAGGTCTTCGGCCTGCTCTGGCTGCCCCGGCCCGCCGGCGCCTACGCGCAGTACGTCACCGCGCCCTCACGGCAGTTCGCTCGGAAGCCCGCGAGCATCGACCACGACCACGCTGCCGCACTGCCCCTGGCCGGGCTAACGGCCTTGCAGTCCCTGACCGACATCGCCCAGCTCGACGGCGGCGAGCGCGTACTGATCCATGCCGCGGGGGGAGGTGTCGGCCACCTCGCCGTCCAGATGGCCAAGCACCTTGGGGCGCACGTCATCGCCACCGCTACCGCCGGCAAGCACGACTGGCTGCGCGCTCTGGGGGCCGACGAGGTGATCGACTACCGGGCCACGCCATTCGAGGAGGCCACCGGAAACATCGACGTGGTGCTCGACCTCGTCGGTATCGCCCAGCCGGATACCGCTACCCGCTCCCTCACCGTCCTGAAGCCCGGCGGGCTCTTCCTGGGTGTGGCTCCCGGCCGGCCGGCAGGCTTCACCGAGGCAGCCGCAGCAGCCGGCGTCCACGTCGCGCCCGAACCGCTGGTTGAACCCGACGGACACGGTCTCCAGAAGATCGCCCGGCTGGTGGAGGCCGGCGCGCTGGCCGTTCACCTCGACAAGGTCTTCCCTCTCGACGCTGCTGCCGACGCCCACACCTATGCGGAGACCGGGGCACGCGGGAAGACAGTCTTGCGTGTGATCTGACGACGCAGAGGCCGACACCGGCCACCTCCCCGCCGAGCTCCGCTGGACTGGCTTCCCGCCAGAGCTCCACGTCTGAGGCCCGTAGATGAGATCGATGTTGAACCGTCGGAGAAAGCATCTGCCCCTGTCGGAAAACGATCGTTTGACAACAGAGAGGCGGCGCGTCCAATGAACTCGGGAAATCTGGGGGTTCGAGGCCGCGCGAATCCAATCAGATCCGATGGTGATTGCTGACGGGGTTTGACGACAGGTAGGGTCCGATCCTCCGTACGGAAGGGGTCCCTTCGGTGGCGAACCTGGTCTACAAGCGGGTCTCGACGGACCAGCAGTCGACCGCCCGGCAGGACCTCGTCCTGGCCGAGGCCGGGATCGAGGACCCGGTCTTCTTCGAGGAGGAGCCGGGTACCTCCAGCCGTCTCCACCCGCTCCAGCGCCCGAAGTTCGGCGAGCTGCTGACGTACGCGCGGCCGGGTGACACCGTGCACATCTCCGAGATGTTCCGCCTCGTGCGCGGCAACCAGCACATCCTCGACGTGCTCGACGTCCTGCACCGCGACCGCCTCGCGCTGCGCATCCACGACGGCGCGTTCTCCGCGATGGACCTCACCGCCCGCCACCCGCGCACCGGCGAGCTGCTGTCCACCGTGAAGTTCATGGTGCAGACCCTCGCCGCCGCCGGCGAACTCCAGCGCGACCTCCAGCGCGAGCTGACCTACGACGGGCTGCGGGCCGCCGAGGCGAAGGGCAGCAAGGGCGGACGCCGCCCCGCCGTGGCGACCACGAAGACCGACACCGTCCGCACCGCGCACCTGGAAGGCCGCTCCATCGCCGCCCTCGCCCGCGAACACGGAGTCGGCCGCGGCGCGGTCCGCACGGCCGTCGCCGACCTCCTGCCTGACCACACCGCCACTGAGGAGGCCGTCGCCCCTGAGCCGCTGGTCACCCTCGACATGCCGGGCAAGGTCGCCGACTTCCTGCGCACCGTCGAGCTGGAGCCCGCCGAGCGGGCCGCGCTCGACCAGGGGGTGACCGTACGGCGCGGCCAGGGCTACACCCTGCGCGTCAGCACCGTTCCTGCTGCGCACCGTCAGCTCCTCGCCCGCTGCCAGCCGCTCGACGGCGCCCAGGGCGTCCCTGCGGTCCCGGCCCAGCGCAAGGCTCGCCGCGAGTACGAGAACCGGGTCAGCGAGCTCACGCCGTGACCATGATCGTTCTCAGCGCCAACGGCTGTACCGATGTTCCCCGAGGCCGCTCCAGGTCGGCGAGGTCCCCGGACCCCGCTCGGCTATCCCTGACCGAGCGTCACTCTGATTACAGAGAGCTACTTGTCACTTCGCCGTAGCTTCGGGAGAACAGGGCCTCGATCCCCGTGGGTTCAAGGAAACCGAAGGTCCTTCAGCCTGAACCCACGGGTCCACCGGCCTGCTTCAGGTCGGTAGATCCGTGGGTTCGGTTGGAACACGAGGGTGCTGTGCAAGCCGAAGAGCTTCGGCCGTGACATCGGCGTCGATCTGCGCCTGTGTTCTGTCGGCGTATTCAAGGACGTCGTAGTCGTCGTCCAGGTTGGCGAGTCGCTCGGCCAGAGGCAGCTCGTGCCCGAAACGCTGATGGATCCTGAAGGCCAGCTCGCGTGGCGTCAGCTCGCCGGCCAGCATCCGGGCGGCAAGTGCTCGCGCCGCGGCTTCCTGTCCGGCAATGCTGCCCGCTGGGTGGAAGGTGAGGCCCAGTTCGTCGAGTGCCGGGGGAAGGAGGTCGGGGACGTCGTAATCCGCCTCCGCGCGCGTGCACGCGGCCAGGATTCGCAGGGCAGGACTGTCGAGGCCGGCAACGAGTGCATCACAGGCAGCAGTGACGACGTCGGCTGCGCGGATCTCGCCCATGCTCCAGAGAACGGCATGGTCCTGAAGCTGGCGGGCTGCTGGTTCGGTCGACGGCATGCATCCATGATCTCCTCAGTGGGATGGGCGGGTCGAGTGGGTTTCATTGCGATGTCTGCTCGGCAGCTTCTCCCAGAAGCGCGCGTGCTGAGTCCGCGTAGCGGATGGCGGTCTTCTCGTCGATGCCGAAAACGAGAGCGAGGTGGAGCGGGTCGGCGCCGTGGGTGAGCGCCTCTTCGAGCTGACGGTCGACGCGGAGCCGTTCGAGGGTCGCGGTGAGGTTGCGGGTGGCCCGGGTGGTCCAGAGCTTGCCCGCTGGCCCGAGTTCGACGGCCGTCTTCTGGGTGATCAGCAGGTGTGGGTTGGCCGTGTTCGGCCAGCGGTTGCGGCGGTGCTCGAGCCAGTCCAGGACGGCCTGGCGGGTGAGGTCGTCGAGCGGGCGGACGTGACCGGCGACGGTGATTCGCCCGTTGCCGAGATCCACGTCGTTCAACTGCATCGTTCGGATCATCTTCGGCCGTGCCGCGTGGACGGCGGCCAGGGCAGTGATCAGCTTGATGTCCGGGGTGGTCGCGCTGGCGACCGCCTGGTCGATGTCCGCTTGCCCCAGGGGCTGGGCGACGCCGCCAGCCTGCCGGTGGACACGGATCCGGTGGGTGGGGTTGCGGAAGACCTGACCGTTCCTCTTCGCGTGACGGAACAACGACCGCAGTGCAACGACCCGGCTTTCCCGCTGCTTGCCGCTGGCGGCGTCCCGGGCGGCGATGATGTCCTCCCGGGTGACCTCCCGCAGATGGTCGTAGCGGCTGGACCACTCCAGCAGAACCGACTGGATCTCGTTGAGGTAGGTCCAGGCGGTCTGCCGTGCGCGGGGCTCGGACCGCGGGCCGCCGTCGAGTAGGGTCCGGGCCCAGGATTCGACCTCGCCGCGGATGCCCGGGGCAACGGCGTCGAGCTTGCGGTCCAACCACCGGTCGACCGCTGGCGTGCGGTCGTCGGTGAACAGGCCCAGTTGATCGAGAACTTCGGCGGTTCGACCGACCGGGAGTCCCCGGCCTCGCAGGGCCGGGAAGATCTCGGTGTAGCGGATCGACTCGCCCTCGGCATGGCCGGACAGCACGATGACCAGGGCCCGGTCGACATCGCTGGCGACCCAGCGGGTCCACCCGCGCGCCTCACCCAGAACGCGCGCTGCCCGCCGGGCCCGGATCAGCCACGGGTTGCCCAGGTCGGCGTGCCGTTCCCGTTCGAAGGTGCGGTAGTCCCGGGTGGTGGTGAACAGAGGCGGCTGGATCCAGCCCGTCATCACGAGCGCAGGGGCTGGCCCTGGTGCCCGTTTAAGGACGCGGCGCCCCTGCCTGCCGACGGGCGGCCCACCGTTCCGGGGCCGCTGCAGGTTCGCGAAGAAGAGCTGTTGGTGCTTCACGCGCCGAAGGAAGATCGCCAGTGCGGCGGCCTCGCCGTTGACGCCCGCAGCCTTGACGGCCCAGCTGGCCTGGGCCCGGCAGAGCCGGCAATGGCCGTCGTGGACGGGAACCTCGCGACGGCAGACAGCACATGCGTCAGGCGAGTTGAGCTGGCCGTAGGTGTAGCAGGCCCGGCAGAACCGGCCGGGCAGCTGTCCCCAGGCGAAGCAGCCCACGCAGGAGGCCGCAGGCTTGTTGTCGCGGATCTTGCTCATCGTGGCGGCGTCAGGCCGGCGGGAGGGATCGGCCGTCCCGGCGCTTGGGGATCACCGCCGGAGTGGCAGTCCCCGCGCCGACGGCCACTCGTTCCGTCTCCGCCTGCCCCGGGCGGCTGACCTTCTCCGGCTCGGGGATCAGCAGGTCGCCGATCTCGCAGCCGAGGACGACGCAGATGACGTCCAGGTCCTGCAGCTTGAGCGAAACGGGCTGCCCCGACCACAGGCCGGACATCTTCCCCGCCGAGATCACCAACCCGTGCTCGGCCAGGTTCCGCTGGAGCTCAGAAGCCTTCCAGACCCCTTTGTTTGCGGCGGTTAGCCGCAGGTTCCACCTCATCAGACCAGTCCTTCCAGCCGCTTCGCGGCCCGTTCCATCCCGGCGACCCAGGCGTCCTCGACCCGGGTCTGCTGGACGTGGATGTATCGCATCGTGGTGGCGATCCACGAGTGTCCCAAAACCTCCTGGATTGCAAGCAAGTCCAACCCACTTCCATAGAGTTGGGACGCGCAGAAATGCCGCAGGACATGCGGAGTCAGCTTCTTGCCCCACCCGGGCAGATGCACTTTCGCCGCGTCCTTGAGCCCATTGCGCAGGGCGTCGTCGCCCACCCGCCGCGAGGACCCGTCGGCGTTCTTGCACTCAGAGGGGAACAGCGGGGCGCCGGGGCGGGTGTGGTCGTCGTCGAACTGGCCCCAGACGTCTTCGATGAACCACCGAAGGGTTCGGTCGGCGCCGTTGATCAGCGGGACCATCCGTTCGCGCGGGCCCGGGCGCCCTTGCCGTGGCGGACGTGGAGCTTGCCGAAGCGGCCCAGGTCCCACTTGATGTCATCCAGGTCGAGCCCGCATGCCTCGCTCACCCGCAGGCCGACCCGGGACAACAGCTTCGAGGCGGTGTAGTTCCTGGCGGTAGGGGCGAACTTGCGGCAGGTGGCCAGCTCACTGCCCCAGCCGGTGAAGAGTGCCCCGACCTCCGGCTCGCTCGGTGGAATCCGCAGCTGGGCGTCCTTCGCGCCGCGTGGCTTGTTCATCTCGTCGATCGGGCACTCGATGACCCGGCCGGTCATACGGTGCAGTTCGACCTTGTGCCGCAGCTCCAGGAACATGAAGTACGTGCTCAGCGCCTGGGACCGGGCCAGCCGGGTGCCGCTCGGCGAGCCACGCAGCACCTTGCCGAAGTACGCGTCGGCGTCGGCTGGCTCCATATCCCACAGCGGTCGGCCGAACCAGGTCCTGATCTGGTCCAGGTGTCCGACATCCCCGCGGATCGTGCCGTCCGCCAGTCCTGCCGAGGCGCGTGCGAGGACGAACCCGGACAGCGCGTCGGTCTCGAACTGCTCCAGTTCCTCCGCCGACGCGGGCGCCCAGTGCTCGCGCATGTCCCGTACAACTGCCAGCGCCGCCAACCCGAGCCCCCTCACCTTCGGCCCGACTACGAATCGGTCGGACACGGTGAGAACGCTTCAAGAATCCCGAAGTTACGTCACACGACCACAGAGCACTCGAAGGAGGAGGAACCCCCTGGCCACAGGGGCAGAGACTCAGCGAGGCTCAGAAGAACTCACGGGATGTCGCACAACCGCTCGGAACAAATCCCTCAACAAAGGCCATCGAGCACAGACCCCTCCGTCGATGCCGAAGCCACCGGGTTCGTGAACTTCTAGCCGTGTATCGAAAGTAGATCTTGGGGCGAACGGTGCTTCTCTGAGCCCTCAGCCCGAACCGGCGACCAGTGCCTCGCCGAGCGGGGTGCGCCGGTAGAGCACCGACCGTCCGGACCTGGCGCGGACAAGCAGCCCCGCGCCGCGCAGGATGGCGAGATGGTCTCCTACCGCGCCAGGTGCCATAGCGAGGCTTCGGGCGAGGTGGCTCGTACTGGCCGGGGCGTCCAGCGCCAGCAGCAGCCGGGCCCGGGACCGGCCGACCAGGGCGGTCAGCGCGTCGGGCCGGGGGACGGCCTCCTGTTCGCCCCACAGGGCGGCGGTGCCGCGGGCACGGTAGACCAAGGTCCTGGGCCAGGGGTCGTCCATGTGGGCGGCGATGTGCCCGACGATGGTCGAAGGGATCACCAGGAGCCCGTCTCCGGCGAGGCGGACTGTTCCGCCCCGGAGGAAGCCGATCTCGATACCGCCGGCGCGCCAGGTGACGCCCGGGTGCAGGCTCTCGATGGTCGCGGCCCAGCCGTGTTCGCCGATCACCCCCACCCGGTGCACGACATCGCGCTCACAGATCGCGCGCAGTTGAGGCCAGTCCGCGGCGAGCAGTTCGTGCCACGCCCGGTCCATCGCCTCGGCGATCCGGGAGACGGCGTCCGGTGCGTCCAGCACTGCGCGTACACGGGGATCACGGGCGGACGGGCCGGTCGCGCTGGCGGCGATTTCGTGGCGGGCCGCTTCCAGCGGTGTGGCCCGGATCATGGCCAGGTCGTCGGCCCAGGTCTGGTTGAGGCCGCGCGGCGGCGGGGCGACGAAGTTCGGCCCAGCCCCGCGCTGGGTGTGCAGGGCGAGGACGGCGTTCAGTTCGGTCTCACGGCGAAGCCGTTCAAAGGCCGGTAGGAGCCGGGCCGCCCACGCTCGCGGCAGCGGCGGGTCCTGCCCGGCGAGCGAGCGCAGCAGCAAGCAGAGGTCCAACGCGGGCGACAGCGCGAAGCGGCTGCGCAGCAGGTCCTCGACGGAGACTTCGAAGCGCAGCACGCGGCCATGCTACTGCGGGACGCCTGCTCGGATTCGTCCAGCGACGAATCATTGGTGAGTGGTGCGGGCGTACGGCGAGGCTGCGCGTCATGACTCCGACCGCCGGGCCCGCGCAGGGCGACCACCGGACCACGTACCGCGAGGTGCTGGCCGAGCCGCGCTTCCGGCTGCTGTTCTCGACCCGCACCGTCGCGATCACCGCGGACGCGCTGCGGATCACCACGTTCTCGGTTCTGGTCTTCTCGTCCACCGGCTCCGCCCTGCTGAGCGCGGTGGCTTTCGGCATCGGCTTCATCCCGCAGCTGTTCGGCTCACTGTTGCTGGGCTCACTGGCCGACCGACTGCCGCCCCGCGCGCTCATCACCGGCGGCTACGCCCTGACCTGCGCCACCGCCCTGCTGCTCGCCCTGGTGCGGATGCCGATCACGGCAAGCCTCGGCGTCGTGGCGCTGGTCTCTCTCGCCACACCGGTGTTTCACGGCGCGTCGAGCCGGCTGGTCGCTCAGTCGCTGGAGGGCGACGCCTATGTACTGGGCCGGTCACTGAGCAACGTCGCCAGTGCGGGCGCGCAGGTGTTCGGCCTGGCGCTGGGCGGTGCGGCCGTCGCGGCACTCGGCCCACGCCGGGCGCTCGCGGTCAGCGCCGTCCTCTACTTCGGCTGCGCGCTGGTTGTCCGCGTCCGGCTGCCCCGGCTGGAGGCGGGAAAGTTCGACGGCACACCCGGCGGCGACAGCGGGGCCGTCCGGGCAAGCCTGCGGGGTGCGGGCCTGCTGCTACGCGACCGTACGGTGCGACGGCTGATGCTGGCCCAGTGGCTGCCCGTCGCGTTCGTGGCGGGCGCGGAGGGCATCATCGTCGCCTACGCGGGAGAACGCCACTTCGCGCCCGGCCGGTACGCGGTGCTGATGGGCTGTCTGCCGGTCGGCATGCTGGTCGGCGACCTGCTGGTGGGCCGGTTCCTGCGGCCACGTACCCGGGAACGGCTGGTGGTCCCGTTGGTTGCGCTGGCGGGGCTGCCTCTGCTCGGCTTCGTCGCCGAGCCCGGGGTGGGCGTCTCGTCCTGCCTGCTGCTGATCAGCGGCCTCGGATACGCCTACGGACTCGGCCTGCAACGCCCGTTCCTGGACGCCCTGCCGCAGGACGGCCAGGGCCAGGCCTTCGGCCTGCTCGGCTCCGGCAGCATGACGTTGCAGGGCGTCGGGCCGGTCTGCCTGGGGGCGGCGGCCTCGGCGGGCACGGGAACAGGCGGGGCAATCGCCCTGGCTGGCGGCGCGGTGGCGCTTACCGCCGGCTGGATTTTCACCTGGCACCTGCCCACCATCGGAGGGCCCGACGCCAATTCCGCGACATGACGAAGGGCTCGCCCCTGCATGTCTGGGAGGCTGCAAAGCTCATTGCCCAGTGTTCCGCACCCTGATCAACCAGTGCACGCGGATTGTCCACGGCCAGCCCACCGTGACGGAGCGGTGATTGATCACGAATCGGGACGATCTGTTAGTTCAGAGAACGGACCACGATCGTCGACTCGACCAATCTCCACGTACACGTCAGGACCAGCCTGCTGGCCCGCGCCCGCTACTGGCAACGCCCCACCGTCGCCGTCCTGTTCGACACACCACTGGCAACGGTCGAGGCACAGAACGCGGCCCGCGACCGGATGGTGCCCCAGCGCCTCGTGCACCAGCTCCACCAACTGCTACCCACCGTCGACCAACTGCACGACGAAGGCTTCGCCACGGTCCGCCTGGCTTCCGCCCTAACCACCACCGGGGCACCCGATGAGCGACATCAGCACCGGCATCGGTAGGCGCGACAACCACGTTGCGACCATCCCCGACACCCATCCCCACCGGCTGCTTCTGATTCCTCGACTCAGACTGGACGCTGTGCCGCGCGCCGCGCTGCGGCGCTCGTATCCAAACCCCCAAAGCCAGAGTCATGTGACCGGCTCAAGGCCGGATCCGACGTCCTCGGGCAAGGGCTCAACAGGGCCCTCGCTCTTCCAGACCAGCCGACGGCCATGCGTAGGGCAGTACGCCTGAACCGAGTCCTCAACCGGGAAGTCATGGCCCCAGCCGTCGCCCACACAGCGGGTCACCGATCAGCCTCCAGCTCGGCGCAGGCCGCCCCATCAGGGCAGGCCCGTGGGAACCAGCTGTAAGAACAACCCTCCGCCAGCCTGTGCCGCTGCTCGCCGAGGTCCTGTCAACTGTCGGACGTGGCTCCTACGATGCTAGGCATGGCGCGCTTTGAGAATCTCCAGCAGTCCCTGTGGGACACCGGTATCGACTACGGAGTGCAGCCGCCCGTGA
Organism: Streptomyces sp. Alt3; assembly: GCF_030719215.1. Classification (NCBI taxonomy): domain Bacteria; kingdom Bacillati; phylum Actinomycetota; class Actinomycetes; order Kitasatosporales; family Streptomycetaceae; genus Streptomyces; species Streptomyces glycanivorans. The sequence goes on from NZ_CP120984.1 coordinate 103,891, forward strand.
CCGACCGGGTGATTCTGGAGGCCGAGCGGCTGCTGAACGTCACGCTCCCCGACTCCCTGCTCGTTCTGCTGCGACAGCAGAACGGGGGCCGGGTCACGAGCAGCCGGAATGCTTTCCCTACGAGAGGGCCGACCTCATGGAGTGCCGACCACGTCCTCTTCGACAGCTTGCTGGGCATCGCCCACCGCGAGCGAACGATATCCATGCTCGACAGCCCGTACCTGGTGGAAGAGTGGAACCTCCCCGCCCCAGTTGTGCTGGTCTCGGGGGACGGGCCTTGCTGGATCGGACTCGACTACCGGGCCTGTGGCCGGAGCACGCGGAACCCTCCGTCACCTGGTTCGACGCGGACAACAACTCGGAGTTGGCCCTCGCTCCGGACTTCCAGTCCTTCATCGAGGACCTCACCTCGGCTAGCGGGTTCGAGAATGTGAGGAGCGACGGCTCATTCGGCTGAGCCCGCACGCGAAGCGCGTCCGTACTCCCGGCAAGGCCAAGTCCCTGCCTTGAGCCCGGCAGAGGGCAAACGTTGCTTGATGCGGCACATAGGCCTGGTTTGTGCCTCCCAGACGTGGGTGACCCGGCTGGGCGGCCGTCCAGGAAGACCGCGAAGTCGCCACTGCCGGGTGATTGTCAGGGCGACGCCGGTAGTGGTGCCGAATCTCGCGTAGTCCACGATCAGCGGTAGTTCCTTTTCCGCGAACTCGTCCGGTATCACCAAGGGGCGAAAATAGGCCCGATAGGGTTGTGGCAACAGCAAATTCGCCGTACAGCCCGGTCTCAGGCTAGGGCACGGCAGTCACGGAAGGGATCGGGCATATCCTGGCTGGGTCGCCGGGGGCGGTGGGCACGGACGTCATGCAACAGATCGTGCCCTGTCGACGGCTATGGCTGCACGGGCGAAGGATTCTCGACGCGCGTGTCGTCCGACAGCGGCCGGGCACACGATGTCCACTACCGGGAGTGGTTCCTGCGGCCGGCCTTTGTGCTGTGGGGAGATCCCCGCTCTGGTGGAGGTGTGCCATGTCGTCCGTGGGCCGCAAGCTGTTCGATCTGGAAGCTTACGAGGCCAGGGCCCGTCTCGGGCCGTGCTTCGTCTGCGCGTTCTTGAAGGGAGAACCCGGCTACGAGCACGAGCTGGTCTATGAGGACGCGGACCATGTGGCGTTCCTGGATCGGTGGCCGACGCTGCCGGGCAAGGTTCTCGTCGCGCCCAGGGAACACGTGGAGGATGTGGTCAGCGGGTTCTCGGACGACGGTTACCTGCGGATGATGCAGGCCGTACGCCGTGTGGCGCTCGCGGTCGAGGAGGTGCTGGCGCCGGAGCGGGTGTACCTGCTGTCCTTGGGATCCCGGCAGGGAAATCCGCATGTCCACTGGCATGTCGCTGCCCTGCCGCCTGGGACCCCCTACGAGCAGCAACAGTTCCATGCGCTCATGACGGAGCACGGGGTCGCCGATGTGGCGCCGGCCGAGACCGCGAGGATCGCGGCCAAGTTGCGGCGGCGCCTGGCCTGACGCCCGCTGTTCCAGGTCAGCCTGGAGCAACTCTTGACCGACACCCCCTCGACAGCCCCGGCGCCGGACCGGCCGCCAGTTGAAGCCGAAGCTGTGATCGACATGCTCAACCGCGGTGCCAGCGAGAACGACGAACCGCTGCCGCTGGCCACGCTCAAGCGACGCCTCACCTATTGCTGCGAAGCTTTCCAGGCATGCCACTACGGGGCCCTGCGGCAGGGCTGTGTCAGTCGCGGGAGTCACACCGTGCATCCTTCAGGACCGACACGGCTTCACACACCCGCATTTCAGATGACCTGCTCACGCCTCTGCTCCGTCCCTCGGGTGAAGTGCAGAGAAGCACCGCCGAGAACAAGATGGTGCCGATCAAGTCCAGTTCGGGGTCATGAGTTTTGACGGACCCGATCCATACCACCTCGCCGGCCGGCCACCGCACTGGCTCTGAGTCGCTACGGCCGACGACGGAAGCCGGCCACACGATCCCGCGCCGCGCGGCCGACACCGACCGGGGGCTCGCCCCCGCTGCTCACGGCCTACGCTTGGCTCCGATGCCTCCAGCTGTACACGGGGTCGGTTCCATCGCGTCGCGATGCGACCCAGTCGGGAGCCAAGCCGTCGGCCATACGGATGACGCGCGACTCGTCGAACACAACGACCCGGTCGGCGATGCCCCAGGAACCGTCGCGACGCTCGAACCGGTCGACGTAGCGGCAGCGGATGATCGCCAGATCCTGCTCCCCGCCGGGTTCGGCTGGGGCCTGCCGCAGGAAACACAGGCAGTACGACTCGACGTCGGCACTGTGCTCGCCCGTGAATTCCACCAGCACGTTGGAGATGAAGTGCTGGGAGGAGTCGATGGTGCGGTGTCGGGCGCGGATGTCCTCGACGAGCCCGGCGGCGTCCCCCGTGTACCCGCCGTGGACGTCGACCGCATCGTCGAAGTAGCAGGCCGCTATGGCGTCGTAATCCAGTCGATCCACCGCCCGGGCGTAGCGGAACAGGACGTCCTGGATCTCGAAACGGTCGTCGGCGCGGCTCATGCGGGGGCCTTGTCGGTCGGGGATGAGGACGCGACCGCGTGGGCGGCCGCCTCACGGCCGGCGACCCGGCCTAGTACCAGGGCGTGGGCGACAGAGTTACCGCCGCCCACGTAGCGTTCGCCGAGGATTCCGCCGGCTGCCTCGCCTGCCGCGTACAGGCCTGGCAGAGCTCGGCCGTCGGTGCCCAGCACCCGGGTCCGGGCGTCCACCTCAAGGCCGGTGTGGGTGCAGACCAGTTCGGCGGGGAGCATCCGCACCGCGAAGAACGGTCCGTTCGCTATAGGGGCGAGGTGTGGGTCGGCGCCCTTGGCGGCGAGGGATTCGTGGCGCAGGTAGTCTTCGTCGGTGCCGTCGGCGAACAGGGCGTTGAAGCGGGTGACGCTCGCGGTCAGGTGATCCGGGGGCACGTCCATGAGGTCCGCGAGTCGCTCGAGGGTGTCGGCGCGCAGGACGACGCCCTTGGCGGCCTCTTCCAGGATCCGGTCGGCGTCCCAGTCGGCGTAGCCGGAGGGCAGGGACATGCGGGCGTCTTCGTCGAACACGGACCAGACCCAGCCGCCGTGGTCCTTGAGGATGCCCGGGCTGACGGCGTACGGGGCGTCCTCGTCCATGCAGCGTCGGCCGTCCAGGCTGACGTGGATGCGGGAGGCGGGCGGGAATCCGCTCTGCCAGTGGTGGTACCGCTGGAATTCGGCGGTCACCAGGAGCAGGCCCCAGCCCTGGCCGAACAGTGCGAGGCCGTGTCTCTCGGCGATGCCGACGTGGTCGCCCCGTGAGCCGGGCGCGGCCACCACGAAGAGTGCGTCCCCGGCGGTCTCGGCCTCGGGAAGGAACCGGCGGACCAGGTCGGGGTCAGCCGCGAGGCCGCCGCTGGCGATGACGACGGCCGGGGCGGTCGCCTCCTCGCCGTCCAGGAGGACGCCGCGGACGGCGCCGTCCCGTACCACCAGGTCCTCCACCCGGCTGCCGAGGGCGAGGTCCACGTGGAGTCGTGCGCGGGCCTTGTCGAGCACCTGCACCAGTCCGTAGCCCTGGTCCTTGGGGACGTGGCCTCGCCAGACGTCCTCCACCCCGGCCCGGGTGAGTCCCGGCTGGTGGGCGCTGCGCGACACCTGGGCGGGTATCTCGACTCCGAGTTCGAGCAACCACTCGACGGTGCTGCTGGACTCCTCGCAGAACATCCTGACGGGGCCGGGCCTGACCCGCCAGCCGTTCAGGTCCATGTAGTGCTGGAACATGCGGAGCGGCGAGTCGTCGATGCCGAGGCTCTCCTGGACGCTGGTGGCCGAGGCGGTCAGCAGCCCGGCGGAGAGCTGGGTGGATCCGCCGATCTCGTCCTCGGCCTCCAGCAGCAGTACGCGTGCGCCCGCCTCGGCGGCCGAGACGGAGGCTGCCAGGCCGGCGCCGCCTGCGCCGACCACGATGACGTCGTAGTCGTATGCGGTGTCGTGGGGTTCAGACATGCTGGGAACCGCCGTCCACCGGGATGCTGATGCCGGTGATGTACCGGGCGCTGTCCGAGAGGAGGAAGTACAGGGCGGCGAAGACCTCCATGGGCGCGCCGATCCGGCGCAGCGGGACCGTGGTGAGGGCGCGGTCCATCGCTGCCTGGTCCTCGCGGATCCAGCGGGTCATCTCGGTGTCGATGTAGCCAGGGGCGATGGAGTTGACGCGGATGTTGTCGGGGCCGAGCTCGACGGCCATGCAGGTCGTGAGGTGCCGCACGGCGGCTTTCGAGGAGTTGTACGTGGCACGGGTCGGCCGTGCGCGGACGGCGGCGACCGAGGACATGTTGACGATCGCGCCGCCACCGACGGTGCGGAAGTGGCGGGCAGCGGCCTGTCCGCCGTACACGACGCCGTTGACGTTGACGCCGTAGGTGAGTGCGAGCTGTTGGGGCGTGATGTCGGTGAAGCCGGCCTGTGGGAAGACGCCGGCGTTGTTGACCCACAGGTCGAGGCGGCCGAACTCACGCAGGGCGGTGTCGACCAGTTCGTCGCCGGCGGCCGGGTCGGTGACGTCGGCGCCGACGCCGACCACGCGGCCCGCGCCGCTGGTGCCGGCGAGGCGGGCATTGATCTTCTCGGCGACGGAGGACATCTCCTCCTGGTCGAGATCTCCACCGACGCCGTTGACGCCTCGGCGTGCCAGTTCCTCGAGGAAGAGTGCGCCCATGCCGCGGCCGGCGCCGGTGACGACGACGGTGCGGCCGACCAGTTCGGGGTTGATCGCGGGGAGGACGTCGTGGTTGACGCGGCCGGGGTTGCTGTCGGGTGCCGTGGTGGTGGTCATGGGAGGTCCTTCAGGTGGGGTGTGGTGGGGCGTGGTTGGTTGCGGACCGGTGCTGACGCACGTCGGCGCGTCGGTCGTCGGCCGGTCCCGGTGGGGTGGTTCAGGGCTTTTCGGCCAGTCCCGCGAGGATGCGGTGGTAGAGCCCTCCGGACGTCAGTCCGCCGTCGACGACGATTTCCTCGCCCGTGATGTAGGTGGCGTCGTCGGACAGCAGGAAGGTAACGACGCGCGCGATTTCCTCGGGAGTGGCGAGCCGGCCCGCCGGGACCGACCGCACGCTCTCGTCCACGAAGGCGGTGTCGGGTGCCTGGTGGAGCAGGGGTGTGGCGGTGAGACCCGGGTGCAGTGAGTTCACGCGGATGCCGTGCGCGGCGAGTTCGAGCGCGCCGACCTTCGACAGCCCGCGGACGCCCCATTTGCTGGTGCCGTACGTGGCGGAGAAGTAGCCGACCATCCCGGCGATGGAGGAGACGTTCACGACTGCGGCGCCGCCGTCGTCGGCCCCACGCGTGAGTGCGGGGGTGAGCGTCTTGAGTCCGTAGAAGACGCTGGAGAGGTTGATGTCCATGACGCGCTGCCACTGTTCGACGGTGGTGTCGGCGATACCCGCGCGCAGGCTGACGCCGGCGTTGTTGACGAGGCCGTGGAGCGGCCCGGCGGTCTCCACCTCGTCGGCCAGCGCACTCCAGGACGCGGCGTCGGCGACGTCCAGGTGGGTGGCCTGCCCCGACCCGCCGACCGCCGCGAGTTCGGGGACGAGCGCCTCGGCGGCGGCGACGTCGATGTCGGTGGCCCAGACGTGCGCGCCCTCGGAGGCCAGTGCCAGGCAGTCGGCACGGCCCAGGCCCCCGGCGGCGCCGGTGACCAGGACGGCACGGCCTTCGAACCTACGTCGGCCGGTCTGTGTGCGGTTCACAGTTGCAGCTCCGTTCCGCGGGTCTCCTTGAGGAAGAAGGTGGCGATGAAGGTCATGAGGGCGGTGGCGATCAGGTATCCCGCCGGCGCCAGGTTGTTGTCGGTGGTGCTGATCAGGAGCGTGGCGATGAAGGGTGCTGTGCCTCCCAGCGCCATGTTGGTGACGTTGTTGCTCATGGCGATGCCGCTGTAGCGGTAGCGCGCCCGGAAGATCTCGGCGTAGGCGGCGAACGAGACGCCGTTGACCAGGCCGATGGAGAAGGTCAACGAGCACTGGGCGAGGACGGCGGCCACCGGGCTGCCGTCGCGCATCACCATGAAGGCCGGGAGGGCGATGAGGGCGGTGATGCCACTGCCGAAGAAGAACACGGGGCGGCGGCCGATGCGGTCGCCGACGTATCCGGCGATGGGCAGGCTGATCACCGCGGCGACCATGGCGATGCACGTGGAGGTGAACGCGAAGTCGGCCGAGCGTCCCCCCTCGGTCTGGAGGTAGCTGGCTGCGTACACACCGGCCACGTAGTAGCCGCCGACGATCAGCGCTCCGAGGAAGATGACCAGCACGATCTGGCGCCAGGCGTGGGTGAACACGTCGGCGATGGGGTACTTCGCCACCTCGACCGAGTCGCTCTCCTGTACGGCCTCGAACTGCTCGGTCTCGGGCAGTTGCCTGCGGATGTAAAGGCCGATCAGGCCGATCACCGCGCTGAGGAGGAAGGGGATGCGCCAGGCCCAGTCGTGCAGGGTGTCCTCGCTGACGGCCGAGGTCAGCACCAGTGCGACCAGGGAGGCGGCCAGCGAGCCGAGGTAGGTGCCGGTGTTCACGAACGAGGTCTGGAACGCGCGTCGGTGGGCCGGGGCGTGTTCGGACACGAAGGCGTTCGCGCCGCCGAGTTCGCCGCCGGCCGCGAAGCCCTGGAGGCAGCGGCACAGCACCAGGAGGCAGGTTGCCCAGATGCCGAGCGTGGCGTACGAGGGGATCAGCCCGATGCCGGTGGTGGCGACGGCCATCAGCAGAATGGTCCAGGTGAGGGCCTTCTTGCGGCCGTACTTGTCGCCCATGTGACCGAAGAGGATGCCTCCGGGGGCCCGGAGGAAGAAGGCGACCGCGAACGCGGCGAAGGTGGAGAGCAGTGCCGAGTTCGGATCGCTCTCGACGAAGAAGTGCGCGGCAAGGAGGGTGGCCATGTAGCCGTAGATGCCGAAGTCGTAGTACTCGACGACGGTCCCGAGGATGGCCGCTCGGATGACTTTCAGAGTGGAGGCCGGGTTCGCGGCGGCCTCGGACGATGCCTCTCCTGGTTGGTTCGTCTGCGTCGCTTGGGGTGCCAGGTCTGCCATGGATCGGTCCTTAGAACGCGCGAAAGCTTGAGTGGAGCACTGACTGGCATGGCGACTTCTGGGGGGCGGGATCGCTGTCACATGCCCGAGGCAGTGCGGGTCGGGACGGGTGCCGGTGCTTTCGGCGGGAGGGGGTGCCGGTCGTCGCCCGGACTTCTCACCGACGCTCCAGGCTCGTGGCCCGGCCGGACGTCGACGTAGGGGTGTCGTGCTGTGTGCGGGCCCGGTCCGGGGCGTCAGGCCTGGGGGCCGGCGGGGGCGTCGTCGCGGCGTACGACGCGGGCGGCGATCCGCCAGCCGGCGCCGTCGTGGACGACCCGGTCGGTGAGTGTGGTGAACCGTTCGGTGTGCGGTGTCCCGCCGCGGGGTGTCGCGATGATCTGCAGATATGCCGCCACCTGCAAGGTTCCGTCTCCGTCGTCGCCGGTCAGCGCCACATTGCTGACCATGTGCCGGCGCACCACGTTGTCCGCGGCGCAGTCGGCGGCGAACCGTTGCGCGAACGCGGTCAGTCCGGCGGTGCCGGTCACCGGGGCGGGATAGGAGGGTGAGGTGAAGCTGCCGTCCGCGGTGAAGGTCGCTGCCCATTCCGCGGCGCGGCCACCGTCGATGAGGTGGCTCTGGAGGTGGTACAGCTGGTGGATTTCGGCCAGCTGGGCGCTGGCTGAAGGCGCGGGCGCGTTGGGGTTCATACGGAGATCCGTTCGGCTCGTGTCCTGCTCCGGCAGTCGTCCGAGCCGCTGGAGAGGAGAGCTTGCGAGACATCAAGGTGGTGTGCGATATTCGCACCACCTGTGCGAATAATGGGAGCATAGGTAGCTGGCTGAAACCCGTCAAGGGATGAATTCGTGACTTCACCTCCGCCGACCAGGTCGGTCCCCGAACTCGATGCTGGTATGTCCAAGACGCTGCACCACGGACTGCTGCTGCTCAGAGTCCTCTCGGAGCAGCAGCAGGGCTTGACCGTCAGCGAACTGGCGGACGCCATCTCGGTGCACCGCACGGTCGCACACCGCTTGGTGCGCACCCTGGAGGCACATCAGCTGTGCCGCCGCGACCACCAGCGCCGGATCGTCCTGGGAACGGGCCTGGTGTCGCTGGCCGAACCCGTACAGCAGGATCTGCGCGCGTTGGCCCGCCCGGTCCTGGACGAGCTGGCCGAGAGCACCGGGGCCACCGCACACCTGCTGGTCCAGGAGGGCGCCGCTCTGATGCGCGCTCTCATGGTGGTGGAGCCGCGCGGCGCCCTGGTCCACGTGTCCTTCCGGCCTGGTCAGACCCATTCCATCGAGCAGGGTTCCGGCGGCGTCGCCGTACTCGCCCACGGCCCGTACCGGGATGGTGAGCGCGCGGAGGTCACCGAGGCTCGCACCAAGGGGTACGCGGTCACCACGGGCGAGGTCATCCCCGCCGTGACCGGCGTCTCCGCCGCGGTTCCGTCGGGCAACGGGACGGCGGCGGCCAGCATCGGTGTCTCGGTCTTCGAGTACACCGACCTCGACCAGCTCGGCACCATGGTGGCCCGTGCCGCGAGGAGCCTGGGCGAACTGCTCGGCTGACGGGTCCGGCCGGTCGCTCCGGCGGGCGCCGTCCCGCTCGTCGTCCGCGGCACCGCCCCCGTCGGACACCCGGGGCGTCGGCCGCGGCAACGGCACGTCCGACGCCTGCCCGCGGGTCTGCCGACGGGGCGCCGCCCGTGAAGACTGCGAACGCCGTGCCGGTCCCGGGGCGCGGCGTCCGTGGTGCTGGTGAGGCGGAGTTCAGGCGCGGCTGAGCCGTGCGAGCCGGGCGGCCGCCTCCCTCACCAGCTCGCCGAGACGATCGACGTCGACCTCCCCCATGGCGACCGTGCCGACGGACGCGCCGAGCAGGTGCGGCACCTCGAAGCCCGCCGCCACCCCGACGGCTCCGTGCTGAAGCTCCCCGGCGGTAACGCTGTACCCGGCCTCCCGTGCTCGTCTGACAGCCTCGGAGTCGCTCTCCGCTGCGGGCTGGAGCGCCAGGATGGCGATGCCGTTGGCTCCCCGGTCCAACGGGTGACCGGCTCCGATGCTGTAGCTGACCTGGAAGATCGTCTGCCGGGCGGGTTCCGCGGACAGCACGGGGACACACGCGTCGCCCCCCTGGGCCAGGGAGAGGAACGCGGCCACCCCGGCGGCGTCGGCGAGTTCCTGGAGAACCGGTCCGGCCGCGCGAATCAGCTGGGGCTGGAAGCGGCTCGCGAAGACGACCGCGCCGGCCCCGAGCCGGATCTTCTTTCCCACGCCCCGGGCCACCAGCGCGTGCTGCTCGAGCGTGTCGACAACGCGGTACGCCGTCGCCCGGTCGGTGCCGAGCTGTGTCGCGATCTCGGCGACCGTGAGGCCCTCGGGGGCGAGGGAGATGAGGCTGAGGGCACGCAGGCCACGGTCCAGGCTCTGCAAGGTGGCCACGTGGGCATCCTCCTGTGTCGGCTCCGCGGGGCGTAGCTCGCCGCGGCTCCGGGCATGGAGTGCGGCCACTCGAAGGTTAGTCACCCCCACCGCCCGATGTGCCGACGGCTCCCCGCGTCCGCCGCCGCCGCGGCCGCGCGTACCGGGCCCCCGGCTCGGCCGATCAGCGGCACAGCAGCTCTTGACCGCACTCGGGACGCGAACTATGTTGCATCCAGGTTTCGGACAGCGCACAAAAATGTGCGCCAGGCGCACATCCGGGAACAGTGGCGACATCTCCAGCACGACGTCGCCGGCCATGCACCCAAACCGCACGGCCTACGCGCACCACTCGGCGCAGCTCGCAGCCCTTCCCCGCGTCGCACCTGCCTGGTGCCGCCTGCGTCCGCCGCTGCGGGTGTCCACCGCCACAGGGCGACCGCCGACAGGAGGGACAGACATGCCGTACTACCGCGTGGCGGGAAGCGTCCCGCCCAAGCGCCACACTCAGCACCGCGCACCCGACGGGTCGCTGTACTTCGAGGAGCTGATGGGAGAGGAAGGCTTCTCGTCCGACTCCTCGCTGCTCTACCACGTGAACATCCCGTCAGCGATCATGGCGTACCGGAGCTGGGAGCTGCCGGACCAGTCGCTCGTCCCGAACCATCCGCTGACACCACGCCACCTCTCCACGCACAGCCTCTTCGGCGAGGACGCTCCGGAGGCCGACGCGGTGACCGGCCGGAGGCTGTTGCTGGGCAACGGGGACGTGCGGCTCTCCTACGTCGTCGCCAGTACGGCCAGCCCGTACTACCGCAACGCAATCGGTGACGAGTGCCTCTACGTCGAGTCCGGTGCGGCTCGAGTCGAGACCGTCTTCGGAGATCTACCGGTGGACGACGGCGACTACGTCGTCATCCCCCGCGCGACGACGTACCGGATCGTCCCGGACGGCACGGTCCGGCTGTACGCCATCGAAGCCAACTCCCACATCACCCCCGCCAAGCGCTATCTCTCCCGTTACGGACAGTTCCTGGAGCACTCCCCGTTCTGCGAGAGGGACCTCCGCGGCCCCGAGAACCCCAGGGTCGTGGCGGAGCAGGACGTCGAGGTGTACATCAAGCACCGCGGCAACGGCCCGGGGGGAATCGCGGGCACGGTACACACGCTGCCCCACCATCCCTTCGACGTCGTCGGCTGGGACGGCTGCCTCTACCCGTACGTCTTCAGCATCCGCGACTTCGAGCCTCTCACCGGCCGGGTCCACCAGCCGCCGCCAGCCCACCAGGTGTTCGAGGGCGACAACTTCGTCATCTGCAACTTCGTGCCGCGCAAGGTCGACTACCACCCCCTCGCCATCCCGGTCCCGTACTACCACTCCAACGTGGACTCGGACGAGGTGATGTTCTACTGCGGCGGTGACTACGAGGCCCGCAAGGGGTCCGGAATCGGGCAGGGCTCGATCAGTCTGCACCCCGGTGGCCACCCGCACGGACCGCAGCCCGGCGCGTACGAGCGTTCCGTCGGAGCGGAGTTCTTCGACGAGCTGGCGGTCATGGTGGACACCTTCCGGCCGCTGGAACTCGGTGCGGCAGCACGGGACTGCGACGACGGCGTCTACGCCTACTCATGGTCCAAGAGCGGCAAAGAGACGGCCCGGTGACGGGCATGCCTTCCGGCGCCGGAAGGGTCCCACCGGAGCTGTTCGCCTCGTTCTGCGACGACGCCGCGGTGTTCCCACCCGGCGAGATACCGCTGGCCGAGGCGGTGCCCGCGCACCTGGGGCACGTCGCCGCCGCCCACGCGCCGCTCGTAGGGCCTCTCGTGGTTCCGCAAGCACGGCTGGCCGAGCTGGCGGAGCTGACGACCGCGTACGACGCGGAGTCCGTGGAGCTCTCGGTCACGGTGCCCTCACCCGAGGACGCGGCGCACGCGCGGGCCTCGGTCAGCGCGCTGCGGGCAGCTCGGCTGCGGTTCCTCGAGGTCGCCGTTCCCGACGGCATCCCCGCCGTGGAGATCGTGCCCCGGCTGGCCGCCGCCCTGTCGAACGCGGACGACGGCCCCCTGGTGACCGTGTACGTGGAGGTGCCGCGCGACGAACGCCGGGCCGAGCTGATCGCCTCGCTGGCGGACTCCCCGTACCTGGCGAAGTTCCGCACCGGCGGGACGCGGGCCGAGCTGTATCCCGACGAGCGGGAACTCGCGCGCGCCGTGCACCTCGCGGTGGGCGCCGGGGTCCCGTTCAAGGCGACGGCGGGGCTGCACCACGCGGTGCGCAACACCGATCCGCGGACCCTGTTCGAGCAGCACGGTCACCTCAACCTGCTCACGGCCACCGGCGCCGCGCTCGACGGAGCCGGCGAAATGGAGATCGCCACAGTCCTGGCCGAACGCGACGCCGCCACGGTCGCCGGGCTCGTCCGCGCCCTGTCGCCCCAAGTCCGCAAGGCCTTCCGCTCTTTCGGTACCTGTTCTCTCGCCGAGCCGGTCGGTGAGCTCGCGGCTCTCGACCTGCTCGGCCCGGACCTGACCAAGGACCTCCTGTGACCGCATCCGCCACCGTCCGCCTCGACGTGCCCCGAGAAGACCTGTTCGGTATCCACAACCTGCCCTACGGGGTGTACTCGCTGCCCGGCCGCGACCCCCGGGTCGGCACCCGTTACGGCGAACACGTCGTCGACCTCGCGACGCTCCTGGGCGACGACGTGTTCGCGGGCCCGACGCTCAATCCGTTCATGGCCCAGGGCTACGACCGCTGGGTCCAGGTGCGATCCGCTGTCACCGCCGCGCTGAAGGAGGACGTACCCCGGGATGCGCTGCACCCCGCCGCCGACGTGACCCTTCATCTGCCGTTCGACGTGGCCGACTACGTCGACTTCTACGCGTCGGAGCACCACGCCGCCAACCTCGGACGGCTGTTCCGCCCGGATAACCCCGAGCCGCTCATGCCGAACTGGAAGCACCTCCCGGTCGGCTACCACGGCCGGTCCGCCTCAATCGTCGTCTCCGGGACCGACATCATCCGCCCCGCCGGACAGCGCAAGGGCCCGAACGACCCGGCACCGGTCTTCGGACCGTCGGTACGCCTCGACATCGAGGCCGAACTCGGCTTCGTGGTGGGCACCGGCAGCGCGCCCGGTGAGCCCGTCGCGGCCGGGCAGGCGGAGAAGCACCTCTTCGGCGTCGTCCTCTTCAACGACTGGTCCGCCCGGGACATCCAGGCATGGGAGTACGTGCCACTCGGGCCCAACCTGGGCAAATCGTTCGCTTCTACCGTCTCCCCCTGGGTCGTTCCGCTGCTGGCCCTGCAGGAAGCAAAGGTGCGCACCCCGGTCCAGGAACCGGAGGTCCTCCCCTACCTCGCGCTCGACGAGCCCTGGGGCCTGGACATCGGCCTGGAGGTCGAGTGGAACGGCCAGGTCGTCTCCCGGCCGCCGTACGCAGCCATGTACTGGTCGCCCGCGCAGATGCTGGCCCATCTCACGGTCAACGGAGCACCCACCCGCACCGGCGACCTGTTCGCCTCGGGCACCATCTCGGGGCCGGCCAAGGGGCAGCGCGGCGCCTTCATCGAGCTGACCTGGGGCGGGGCGGAGCCGGTGACGGTCGCCGGGGAACAGCGGACGTTCCTGGAAGACGGTGACGAGGTGGTGCTGAGCGCCACCGCTCCCGGAGCCGGCGGCACCCGCGTCGGCTTCGGTGAGGCGCGTGGGCGCGTCGTCGCCACGCGACACGGCCGGGAGATCTGATGGACAAAGTGGTTCCCTCCGCCGCCGAGGCGGTTGAGGACATCGGTTCCGGAGCGACGTTGGCAGTGGGCGGCTTCGGCCTGTGCGGCATTCCCTCCGTGCTGATCGACGCCGTCCTCCGATCCGGCGCCGACCGGCTCCGGGTCGTCTCCAACAACGCCGGTGTCGACGACTGGGGACTCGGTCTCCTGCTCGCCGCAGGCCGGATCCGCCGCATTGTCGCCTCCTACGTGGGGGAGAACAAGGAGTTCGCCCGGCAGTATCTCGCCGGTGAACTGGAGGTCGAGCTCACGCCCCAGGGAACGCTGGCCGAACGGCTGCGTGCCGGCGGCTCAGGCATTCCCGCGTTCTTCACCGCCACCGGTGTCGGCACGCAGGTGGCCGAAGGCGGCCTGCCCTGGAAGTACGACAGCGCCGGTGACGTCGAGATCGCCTCACCGGTCAAGCAGACCCAGGAGTTCGACGGCGGCACCTACGTCCTCGAGCGCGCCGTCGTGGCGGACGCCGCACTGGTACGGGCCGCCCGCGGGGACCGGCACGGCAACCTGGTCTTCGACAGGGCCGCCCGCAATTTCAACCCCCTGGCCGCCATGGCGGGCCGGATCTGCATCGCGGAGGTCGAGGAACTCGTCGAGCCCGGCGAACTCGACCCCGACCACGTGCACTTGCCCGGCGTCTACGTACACCGTGTTGTCGCGCTGTCGTCCGAGCAGGCCGCTGACAAGCGGATCGAGAAGAGGACGGTGCGATGAGCTGGACCCGCGAGCAGATGGCGGCCCGTGCCGCAGCGGAACTGTCTGACGGTGACTACGTCAACCTCGGCATCGGTCTGCCCACGCTGGTGCCCAACCACATCCCGGCGGACGTGGAGCTGGTGCTCCAGTCCGAGAACGGCATCCTCGGCCTCGGCCCCTACCCGGCCGAGGACGAGGTCGATGCCGACCTGATCAACGCCGGCAAGGAGACCGTCACCGTCCGCGCCGGGGCCTCGTTCTTCGACTCCGCGACCAGCTTCGGCATGATCCGGGGCGGCAAGATCGACGCAGCGGTCCTGGGAGCCATGCAGGTATCGGCGAAGGGGGACATCGCGAACTGGATGATCCCCGGAAAGATGGTCAAGGGGATGGGCGGGGCGATGGACCTAGTGCACGGTGCCAGGAGGGTCATCGTCCTGATGGAGCACGTCGCTCGGGACGGGAGCTTCAAGATCGTCGAGGAGTGCTCCCTGCCCCTCACCGGAAAGCGGGCCGTGCAGCGGATCATCACGGACCTGTGCGTCCTGGACGTCACCACCGAGGGCCTGCGCCTGGTCGAACTGGCACCGAACGTCTCCGTCGGGGACGTCAGGGCCAGGACTCAGCCGGAGATCAGTTGCGGATAGCGGAACCCGTACGACCGGACAGGTCCGAGCCGGGCGTTCAGACGTCGGCCTGCACGGCGTGGACGGGCGACGCGGGCCGCAACCCGCACGGCGGGGACGGCGCACACCAGCCAAAACTTCCATCACAGCACGTACCGCCCGGGGACCGGTTCCGCCCAGCTGCGGACATCAGCTGATCTTCCCGGCCTTGGGGCGGTTACGGCATCATCAAGGCTGCCCAGCAGGCCACCGACGGCAGGCTCCGGATCACTGTCGGCACGCTCTACGGGGCGCTGGAACGGATGGAGCGGGCCGGGCTGGTGGCCGCCGGCCAGGAGGAGATCGTGGACGGGTGGGCGCGGCGCTACTTCCGGCTAACCGAGGACGGCACCGAGGCGCTCGGCCAAGAGGCGCTGCGGATACAGCAGGCGGCGGCCGTCGTCATCGGACGGGCGCGGGATGCCGGAGCGGCATCAGCGTGAACCGTCTGCTGCTCGCTGCCTCTCCCAAGTCCTACCGTTCCCGGCAGGGCAACGAGTTGTTGGCCTGCCGGACCGAGGCGTATCCCGGCCGTTCCTGGCCGCCGCCGCGGGAAGTAGCCGCCTTGGTGCGCGCCGAGGTGCAGGCCCATGCCCGCGCCACCGTTGACGACACCACTCGGCCGTGGTGGCTGGACGGCGTCCAACTGGCCGCCCTGACCCTCGCCGCGCTGGCGCTGGCGCTGGTTCCGTACTTGCAGAATGTGTGGCGCTGCGCATCGACCCCGGACAGCACGCCATCGCCTTCCACTTCTCCAGCTGGTATCCGTGGGCCGGAGGTCCCACGCGGATACGACTGCTGCCCTACGGGCTGCTCCCGCTGGGCTGCCTGATCGCTCTACTTCGTGGCAGAGCGTGGATCACCCTGCCGGCCGCAACAGCCATGATCTGGGCTGGCGCTACTTCCCACGGCCGCACGCACTCCCGCAGGAACGGTTCCAGCCGAAGATGTCCGTCACCGGTCGAAGACCTGAAGGGCTTCGAGGCAGGAGACGACCCATCACGCCTCCTCCTCGTCCTCCAGCCCGCCACCGCGAGTGCCACTGCGGTGACAGCGCTCATCACGTCATCACGTCCTGGAAGGGACAGCACCGCTCGGTCAGCGGGCATGAGGGCCTGTACGAAATGCAGGAGATCGTCAACGCGATCCTGTACCAGGCCTGGGTGGGCTGCCAGTGGCGCTACCTGCCGCACGACTCCCGCCGCACACCGCGGTGTACTACTACTACGGCAAGTGGCGCGACGACAATACCGACCAGGTGACCCATGACCTGCTGCGTTGGCCGGTGCGCGAGGACCGCGGCCGGAGCGAGGACCCGTCGACGATCGTGATGGACACCCAGACCGTGCACGCCTCGGTCGATCACCATGCTGCCGGTTCGACGCTCGGGAGCCAGCGCCTGTGACTGGCGAGGCGCCGGTGCGAAGGCGTTGAAGGACCCGGTCGGATACCCCGGTGCAGTTGCCGATGCCGTGGCGCCCGGCGGGGTTCAGTCATCATCCGGCTGTGCTCGGCGTCCGCCGGCCAACTGTCCTGCGTTGATTGCTGCAGGGCCTCTGGTTACTGATCAGCCAGCAGATCCGGCGCCCGGGGCGCGGGGACAAGCACAGGAGGAACCTCGCTACCTGCAGCGTGGAGGGCTGCCAGGGCTGTCCCGGCGAGCGGGACGCCACACTTCGCCAGACGCAGCGGCATCATCGACTCAACGGACGCCTCGCGGCGCCAGTTGCGGCCGAAGCACGCCTAAAAGCGCGCCTTGTCGGACGCCCTCCATGTGCTTGTCGGCCGTGATGTCCGCGATCCGGCCCACGGCGTGCCACGCCGCCTCGACGGCGACGACGAACAGGATCGGGATCGCCGCGTGCATCCCGGTACCCAGCGGGTCGGCAGGTTCGCCGGATCTGGTTCACAGCTGTGGAGCACCATCTTTCCGGCGAAATTCATTTATGACGCAAAAGCGAACGACTGGAAGGGGCCACAGGCGGTCGAAGTCGGTGGTGCCGGGGTGATCGGATGCGGCATCAGCTGCGGGGCCGCCAGTCGGCCGCACAGCCATTTTTGTCGCTCCAGGCACTCTGCCTTCGATGCGCGGGGCTGCGCCATTACGCGGTAATAACGCACTACTGATGCCACCTCAGGGCATTAACTAACGTGTCAATGATGAAGTTGATCTATGACGTTAGTAAGGTATCCCCATGACTTCGTCTGACGCAGGCGACCGCGAGAAGGTCGTTTCCAAGCTGCCCCCCGCCCTGCAGCAGGACCTGAAGGTCCGTGCTGCACAACACGGCACCGACATCCAGCATGCTGTCGAAGCCGGCATCACTGCGTGGCGCCGCCTCGGAGCGAACCTCCCCGCCGCCGACACAGGAGGAGCGAAGCCGTTCGCGACCTTCCTCCCGCCAGGCCACTGGGACGAGTTCCGCGAGGACTGCACCGCCCGCAGTGTCTCGCTCATCCAAGGACTGACGCAGTCCGTACTGTTCTGGCTCGACACCAACCCCGCCCCCGGCGTCGTCCGGCCAGAACACCCCAAGCGGATCATCATCTGCAACCAGAAGGGCGGCGTAGGCAAGACCGCGCTCGCCGCTGGTGTCGGCGAAGCCTTTGCGGAGGACAGCGACCAGCTGCACCCCGTGCGCATCTCCAAGCACTTCGCCGCCGCCCTCCTCGAGCCCGACAAGGAACCGGCCTCCCCCCTCGACTACGAGGACCTCCCCGGGCTCGGACTCCGCGCCCTCCTCGTCGACTTCGACCCCCAGTGCCACCTCACCAACCAGCTCGGTCACGACCCACTGCCCATCGAGGGCGACTCCCTCACCAAGCACATGGCCGGCGAGGCCAAGGGCGACCTCAAAGACCTCATCGTCCCCATCGAGGACCCACGCTTCGGCAACAGACTGCATCTGTTGCCCGCGTGCACCGACGCGTTCCTCCTCGACGTGAAGCTCTCCAGCGTCCGCGCCCGCGAAGCAGCCCTCGAACGCGTCCTCGGAACGATCGAAGGCGACTACGACGTCATCATCATCGACTGCCCCCCGAGCCTCGGCCTCAGCATGGACGCCGCCGCCTACTACGGACGCCGCCGCGACGGCGAAGCCCCCGGCAACTCCGGCATCCTCATCATCGTCCAGGCCGAAGACAGCTCCGCCGACGCGTACGGACTCCTCACCAACCAGATCGAGGACCTCCGCGCCGACATGCACCTCGAACTCGACTACCTCGGCATCGTCGTCAACCACTACGACGCCCGCCGCGGCTACATCGCCACCTCCTCCCTCCAGTCATGGATTGACATAAAGGATCCGCGGGTCGTCGGCGTCATCGGGGACCTCAAGGAGCAGAAGGAAGCCGTCCGCGTGAAGCGTCCCCTCCTCGCCTACGCTCCCCGCTGCGACCAGGCCGTCGGCATGCGCGCACTCACCAGGGAGATCTCATGAGCAAGGCAGATACCCTGCGCGCAAGCGCGTCCTTCGGCCAAGCTAGGGGAGGCATCAGCGCCCGCCGCGCCGCAATCGAAGCCGCCGCCGCTGCCCCCACCGACGGCGCTCCCCCGCCACTGAAGCTCCCCGTCGACGTCATCAGCCTGAACCCCGACAACCCTCGGGAGGACTTGGGTGACCTGACCGACCTCGGAGCAAGCCTCCGAGACCACAAGCAGAAGACCGCCATCAGCATTATGAGCCGGTTCGCCTACCTGGAGGGCAACCCTGGTCGGGCGAACGACCTCGAGGACGGAACCAAGTACGTCGTCATCGACGGCAACTCGCGCCTCGCCGCTGCCCGCGAAGCAGGCCTCACCCAGATCAAGGTGATGCTCGACGACGAGCTCGGCAGCAACCCCGACGAGATTCTCGAATCCGCCTTCGTCGCCAACGTCCACCGTCAGGACCTCGACCCCCTCGACGAAGCCAAGGTCCTCCAAAGGCTCCTTGAGATCCACAAGACCCAGGACGCTCTCGCCGCCCGGCTCCACCGGTCACAGGGATGGGTGTCACAGCGCCTCGCACTTCTCGGCCTGACGCCGGAGCTGAAAGAGAAGCTGCAGACTGGTAAGGAGTCCGCAGCACTGCTGCGGCGTGTAGGGAAGAAGAAGCCCGAAGAGCAAGAGGAACACCTTCGCCGTCTGAAGGAGAAGGAGAAAAAGACCCCACAGAGGGGCGCAGCCCCGAAGCCTGCAGCCATCCCTGCCCCCACTCCCCCAGCTCAGGATTATTACGCCGTAATGACGCCCGCCCCGGACGGCGATCAAGGAGTGGACGGTCCGGATGCTGCAAGCAAGGCTGGCAAGCCCTCAAACGCGAGGCCCGCTCCCCGCGAAAATGACAACACTTCTCCCCCCTCGCAGCCCCGGCAGCAGGGCGAAGCGCTCATGGACGCCGCGTTCGATCAACTCGACGACGAGCAGCGAAGTGCCTTCATCCTCCGCTACTTCCGGCGCAGCACGGGGATCAAGGCGGTCACGGCCGACATGCGGGGGACCCTTCCTGCCGAGGCACGAAGCTCACTCGCAGACATCCTCCAGCAGGTTGCCGCAGGCCTGCGCGTAGACGAATAGCGTCTGCAAGTTGGGGAGCACTCCCCCACCGTGACGCAGATGGCCGGCTCCACATCGGTGGATGCCGGCCATCTGCATCGACTGGTAAGCACCTCTGAGAGTCGCTGTGGCCCCCTGGATCCGCTCGGTCAGACAAGTCGCTGCTGAGATTCAGGGCCTTCGCCTCGCACCACTCCCGCAGACCCGGATGCTGACCGTAGACCGCATCCGCGGCCACCTACGCGAATGGAGCACCGGCCGCAGCGCAGGGCCACCACTCAGCGCCCAGTTCCAGCTTGGAGGCGAAGCCCGTCTCATCCAGGACCAGCACCGCGCCGGCCTCGCCCAGGCGCTCGACCACGTATGACAGCACCACATCGCAGACCCCGTCCGCATCCCAGCGAGCGGCCCCCAGTAGCCGCTGCATCGACCAAGGCCTCGAAGCACTGGCCTGCTCTGCCAACTGCCACCCGTTCTTGCGCGGTACGTCAGCCAGCAGCTCCCTTACATAAGCGACCGCCGTCGCCCGCGGCTCCGACCGCTCGAAACACCCAGCACCGCGCGGCCCCAGACCAGCCAGCTCCGCACCCCACAGCTCCACCTGATCCGAAGTCACCACACGACGATCATTGCAGGCAGGATGAGCCATGCGGCGAGTGCCGCCGCAGCACCAGGGAGACCCGCATGGCTGACTACTATCCGTACCAAATCGCGACCCGGAGAAGGGACCTAAGCTTGATCTGGCAGCCCGGAGTAGGCGATGCCCCCAATGAGCTCGCCGTTGACGAACTCGGAAAACTTCTCACGTTCCCTGACCTCAAGGCGCTGCGGAATCACTGTGATCGCAACGGGTGGGAGCTCGTGCGGGACGGCGGAGCCACACTCGATCTGGGCGTCGCACGTCAGTGGGTCGAGCACCCTGACCTTGACACTGCCTCGGCAGGACTCCTGCTGGATGCGTGGAACTTCTTCGAAGACCTCTCCCACAGCCTGAAGGCCAGCTCGCCCCTTCCCCCGCAAGGATCGATCCACGACAGCGCCTACGAAAAGATCTTCGGTGGTGACGCTCTCGAACCGACCGCTGGTGAGGAAGCCTGGACGGACGAGGAGACCGCGGTCGTGCGCGAACTCCTCCGCGTGGGGCTGGACCTCTGGGAACAGGCCGTGCACGGATCCGGCGCCGACTGATCGATCCATGAGCCTTCCGCGCACACCCAGCTCAACTGCCGCTGTAGTGCTAGACCTGCGTCACCGAACGTCGCATTAATCGTGATATGCCTCAGAGCTCGTAACACGATCATGGTGGCGCGCGCGGTCTACCCTTGTTGGGGTGTCGTCCCTCGCTGTTACTGCTTCTTCGCACTCATCGGCGTCTGCCGCCATCGTCTACGCGGCGCTCCTGGACGCAGAATCCTGGCCGTTGTGGTCCGCCTACGTCGACGTCGAGTGGGAAGTACCTGCGGGAGTCGGCCGACCTGCACGCGTGGGTGACCTGCGCACCATCCGTTCCCGCATTGGACGGGTGTGTTGCCGTGAGCGCGTGGTCGAGATGGTTCCCGACCAGCGGTTCAGCTACGAACAGGCGGCAGGGCTTTTCACATCCTATCGAGGGTCTGTGGACCTGGCCCGATCCCCCCATGGCGGCACTGACATCACCTGGTCAGCGACCTACCGGCACACCCTCCCTCTCTTGGACATGCTCAGGAGACGGCGTCTGCAGGTTTGGGTTCACGATCTCGCTTCATACGCCAACTCAATCGTGAGTCGTAACTCCTAGATTTGCAGCACAAGTTTACAATTCGATCTTCTTGAGGCGCCTCCAGTAGATGAGGCTGCAGCCCAATGAGACCAGGGCGTCGTGGAGTTCGAGGCGTCGTTCCCATCGGACGGCGAGACGTTTGAACTGGTGGAGCAGGGCGAAAGGCTGCTCGACGACGTAGCGGAGCTTGCCCAGGCCCTTGATGTTCGGGGTGCCCTTGCGGGAGATGACCGGCAGGATCCTGCGGCGCC
Source organism: Streptomyces sp. Alt3 (assembly GCF_030719215.1). Taxonomy (NCBI): domain Bacteria; kingdom Bacillati; phylum Actinomycetota; class Actinomycetes; order Kitasatosporales; family Streptomycetaceae; genus Streptomyces; species Streptomyces glycanivorans. Next base: position 125,103 of record NZ_CP120984.1, read on the forward strand.
GCAGTTCCCGGCGTACGGCCTTCGAGTCGCACGCCTTGTCGCCCGGGACGGACTCGGGGCGTCGTCGCGGTCGGCCGGGCCGGCCGGCGACGGGCGGGATGCCGTCGGCCAGATTGAGGGTATGGGTGATGTCGTTGACGTTCGCCGCGGTGGTGATGACTTTGAGCGGGGCGCCGCGTCCGTCGCAGATCAGGTGGTGTTTGCTGCCCGTCTTCCGTCGGTCGCCCGGCGACGGACCGGTGTCGGCGCCCCCTTTTTCGCGCGGATGTGGGAACCGTCCATGCAGGCCCGTGACCAGTCGAGTTCGCCAGCCGCGTTCAGCTCTGCGAGCAGGGCCCGGTGGAGCCGGTCGAAGACCCCCGCCTCCTGCCACCGGTCCAGACGCCGCCAGCACGTCTGGCCCGATCCGAACCCCAGCTCCAGCGGAAGGAGTTGCCACGCTATGTCGTTGTAGAGGACGAACAGGATGCCCTGGAGACTGAGCCGGTCCGGCACCGGTCTCGGCCCCGGCGAGCGCTCCGGCCAAGGCGGCAGGAGCGGCTCAACCAGCGCCCACAAGTCGTCGTCCACGATCCACGGCCGAGTACCCACACCATCACGAACGGCCGAATCTTCACACCGGTCACGGCCAACCAGCACTTTCCACCAAGATCGTGTTACGAGCTCTACGGAAGATCCGCTGCAACACCAACCACATCACCACGATCGTCCAGGCCGTACACGTCCTCCATCACGCGTCAGCGTGAGGTTGGAACAGGCTCCATGTATTGGTTTGTGTCATTGGAATGCCGCAAAGGTACTTGTACTGGGTCGTTGAAACTACCGTCGGTGGCGTCGATTGCCGCCTCCAGTGCATACAACGATGTCCTGGTCGAGAGAAGCCAGTCCACATGCCATCGGCCGTCACGGTACTGTGCCAGAAGGATCGGCTCACCCCTCTCAGCGTCCTCGTCGATCTCGTCGCTAAATCTTTTCTCGAAGACGTCCCACGCCTCCCCCTTGCTGACCTGCACAGAGGGAATTATCGGATCGGCAATGTTGCGTTCAATCAGGTCGCTGATACGCCCTGCGCTGTCGATGCGAAGGTCGAGACGCATAGGCAGGAGCACCTTACCGTCCCATCGTCGCCAGTAGACAAGCCAGCCGAGGTCCTCCTCCTCGTCGACGCGCGAGATATTAACCTTGGAATCCTTCAATCCCCAGGGAGCGAACCGGCGGGCGTAGGTTTCGGCAATGAGCAACGCTTTCTTCTTGTCCGAGGGGCGAAGCTGGGCGCCGGGCACCGCGAATGCCCTGCCCGCCTCGATGTCTGCCGGAGGCATGGAGACGGTGAAATCTCTTCGGTCGGGCCAGCTCAACTCGGCCATCCCGTTCTCGAAAATAGCAGTGATAGTGCCCGCATCATTCTCGCCGGAAGTGACGCTGTAATTCTGAGCTCGATAGGCACCTCCGAAGGCGTCCTCAAGCCGGGCATCGATCGCAGATTTCTGCTCTGCCGTGGCGGCCAGATTTGATTCTGTCCTGTCGACGATGACAAGATCCGCCACGGTGTAGAGGGCGACACCTATGGCACACGCCATGGCGCCCGCGCTGATGAATGCTCTTCTCGTCGCTTTCCTTGCCAGCGGGGTACCACCTCGAAACCTCGCGATAACTGTGCCGATAGCCGTACCCAACAGTGCGCCCAACCCGTTGGCTACAAGGTCACTTGTGTCGCACGCTCGGCTGATCGGCGCAAGCGCCTGCGTTGCCTCGATCGCAGCCGGAAAAAGGAAGCTTAGGCCGACCATCAGCCCGGGGCGCCGCGTAGCCAATGTGCCAAGCAAGCCGAACGGCACCAACATGCCGAAGTTCAGCTGACCCTGCGTATGGCGGAACGGCTCAAGAATGTCACGGTTAACGGTGCACGAGGCCGACAGATCCCCAGGCGCCGTGGTCCACGTCGTCAGTGCGATCGTGGCGGTTACGCAGGCCCCCCACAGGGCCCAAGTCAGAGGTCGATCGTTTCTTCTTCGGGTAGCCGTAAAAATTACTGCGCCCGCAATGCAAGAAATTATCACAGCGAAGAGGACAAATTGCGCATGTCCTTTAAAAACCGCAGTTAGCATTTATCCGGTATTCTCGTGAAGGGCGCGGGGTGGCATGTAGGCGTGCATGTCACCCCGCGCATGTTGCTCAGCTGACCATCAGCAGGATGACATCGGCGGCGTTGTATAGGTGCTCCCGTTTGCGAGCATCTTGCCGATTACGCTGCCGCAGCCTGAACTTACGGTGAGCATGGAGTAGTAGTGAAACGGCTTCGTGTTCATCGCTATGTTGCCCGACCAGAAGTTCTTGCCGCCCTTTTCTGCACCCAGCTTTGCGGTGAGGTTACTTCCGCTGTGGCGGTAGTAACTCACCTCCGCGTAAGTCTTACCGGAGGCCATGGTTGCCAGAATCCCGTTGGACAAGGTCGTGCACTTTACGCCACCAGGGGACTGCCCGTTGCTCGGGCAGGACGTCGGAGCCGCCGAAGCGGGAGAGGACAGTGCGAGCGGCATGGCGAGTGCGGCCACAGCAAGGAAAGACGCACGCGTGCGCATACGCATAATGGCTCCAATTTTTACGAAGGGTGACTTAAGCGCCGCTCTGAGTGAGCAACGAGCTTCAGCCTACGCACTGCGGGTGGCTTTTGGATCATGGAGATTCTGTGATGAAGATCAAGTTGGCCTGACGGTGCCACTTCGTGACAGGCCTGCAACCGTGTGCTATCGAACTCGTGCGCTACTCGCGATGAGACGTCCGGTGCTGTGATGGGCCACGGTGTGCACGTCGATACTGATGGTGTGTAACGGGGTGCTACGAATGCCGTCTGGCTCGACATACGCCGCTACTTCTTCATGCGGGCGAAGGTGTGCTCGACGCGGGCGCAGACGCGTCGGTGTTCGGCGTTGTCCTCCTCCTGGCCGCGCAGGAGTAGGCGTCCGGCTCTTCTGCGGCGCGGGATGACCAGTCCGGTGCCCAGGTAGGCGCCGTTTGCGATGACCGTTGTCCCGGCTCGATGGCGGGCAGGCCCGATTCTCGTCAGGCGTGGGTGTCAGCCTTGTTCTCGGGGACGGGACGGGCTAAGGCGATCACCAGGCGGCTGTCCGCATCGATGATGACCTGCACGTTCGCTGAGAACCGATAGTCACGGGAGGACGCGGCAACCTTGCGGTCGCGGACCGGGACGAGGGTTCCGTCCACGATCCACGACCGCTCGACATTCGCGACAGGCTGCGGCGCCGGCTCCAGCGCGAGAAGCGGCCGCAGGCGAGAAATGGCCCGGCATACGGTGGCCGGTGAACGCCTCCACCCACAACGGCTCAGCCCGCAACACCCCACCCATACAAGAGGAATGCCCTATCCCAGACGTTCTGCAACGACCTTCAGGAGGCGGTGTCGTGTTCGAGAATCTGCACCAGCTGGTCAACGGTAGCGGGCATGTGCAGGTGCAGCAGGGCGAGGTCCAGCCCCTCGTCGCCGAGGACGGTCAGCAGGGCGCGGTCGCCGACGGCCTGGATGAGGACATTACGTCCGGCGCAACGGGTCGTGACGTCGCGCAGCGTGCCTCCGTCGGCCTCGTGGGCGAGCCGCTGGCCGAGGCTGAGGGTGGCGGCGGAGAGCGCTGCGATGGATTCGGGGTGGACGGTCGTGGCGTCCGCGGCAACCAAAAGGCCGTCGCCGGTCGACAGGACGAGGTCGTGCACCCCCATGACCCTTTCCCGCAGAGCGGTCATGATCTCGACGAGAGGGCCGGGGTGCGAGGTGCCGGACATGGAACTCCTGGTGCGATGGAAGAGTGCGTCCAGAGGAGGTCAGGGCTCTGGGCTGTCGATCAGTCGGGCGTACACGCGGCGTAGCAGGCCGATGTCGGGCCGGTGGGCATCGAGGCCATCCGGCGGGCGAGGCAGAGCACCGGGGTTGCCTGGGCGGCGCACCGGCAGCGGAGACGGCGGCCTGCCCTGGCCGTGGGCCCTGAGGCGCCGGGCCAGCAACAGGTTGCGGGCCTTGGCCCGTGTCCGGCGGCGCGCGTTCACGACCGGCCTGCCCCGCCCAGCTGGTGGGCGCCGGGAGTGCGCCGGGGCAAGGTGACCACCGAGACGGGCTCCGGGCTCCGGGCTTCGGGCGCCGGGGCGCGCGGCGCCGTGCTCGGACGGGCGACCGTCACGGCAGCGGGCTCCTTAAGGAGGCCGAGGCTGTGCATCCGCGCCAAGTCGAGCATGACCGCGTACGTCCCGCGCCCCAGTGCGAAGGCCAGATCGCGGGGTGTTCGCCGGTCGTTGGCGGCCCGCAGCAGAGCCCCGTACCGGGACGGAAGCATGGAGGGCACCGGTTCGACGGGCTGGACCCGCAGAGCGGCAAGGGCGCTCGCCGGCATCCACAGGCCATCAAGGGTGGCGAGGCGGCGAGTGGTCTCCGCGGCGATCCGCCGAGGGGCGAGCCCGGGACCGCTGACCGGCACCGGGACCGACCCCGTGACCTCCCAGCCCTGAGGAGGGGCGAGAGCCAGGGCGAAGGCGGCGTCGAACACGGCCGCCACGCAGAGGACTTCGAACTCCACCGCCGTCAGCAGACCGCGGGCCGACAGTTCGTCCGCCAGCCGGCCCTCCTCGTCGCGGCAGGCTGCCCGGACTGCGGTCCAATCGGTGTCCGCCACGCGCCCGGACTTGAGAAGTATCGATTCTGCGCCGGGGGCGCCGGGAGTCTCGATGCTCACGACGAGCCCTTGCCGCACATGTATCTGCCCGCCGGGGGCGCCCGCGACGAGCACCGTGCCGTCGCGCTCCTGCTCGTGCAGGGTGTTGAGCAGCGCGGAGACGTTGCGCGGTCCGTCCGCCCGGGTGGTCACGCAGCCTCCTGGGCCGGATAGAGGTCGAGGTGACGCAGCACCAGGGCCAGGTTGGCGCGCTCGCGCTCCAGGGCCACCGCCAGCAGCAGGGGATCACCACAGCCGGGCAGCACGCGCAGCACGAGCTGGTGCCTGGCGCCGGTGACGACCACCGTCTCAAGCTCTCCCTCGGCACCGGCTGAATGTAGCCGTTCGTCGATGAGCACGGCCAGCCGGCCGCATTCGTCGGCGCCGAGGTCCTGAGGACCCGCCGCACCGTACGACAGCCCGGAGACCCCGTCCATCAGGGAAACTCCAGTCACTCCGGGCACCTGAAGCAGGCGACCCAAAGAGTCTTCGACCGAGGACACTGATCCCATCCCTCTCCCGAGGCTTCACTTTCGGACAGAAATCACAGTAGTTTAAAGATCAAGCTCGATACAGAGCTTCTGGATGTTTTTCCGACATGACGCCGATCTATGACATGACGTCGATACGGCGCGAACGTGACCGAGGGGCAACGCAATGACCGTGGAGACAGCACTCAAGGAAGCCATGGCGATCGACGGGGCCCTGGGTGTCGCTCTGGTCGACTACGAGAGCGGTATGTCTTTGGGATCGCTCGGGGGCGAGGCGGGCCTGGACCTGGAGATGGCGGCGGCCGGCAACACCGAGGTCGTCCGAGCCAAGATCCGTACGCTGGCGGCGCTGGGTATGGAGGACACCATCGAGGACATCCTCATCACCCTCGGCCGGCAATACCACCTCATACGTCCCCTCGCGAGCAGCAGCGGCAGCCTCTTCCTCTACCTCGCACTCGACCGCGGCCGCAGCAACCTCGCCCTGGCCCGTCACAGCCTGAAGCGGATCGAGTCCTCCCTGGACATCTGACCGGTCGCGCGGCATCTCCTCCGCGACTCCGCGACGCACAGTCCCGGGTCCGCGGCGCCCCCGACGCCGGCCGGTGAGACCTGCTCCGAAGGCGGGACCGGGCCGGAGAACGTGAGGAACGCCGAAGCGCTTCTCGCAACGAGAAGTCACCGACGTTGCCGGCCGCCTCGGGGGGTGCCCCTATGCATTTGGTCAAGGTCCAAGGCCAGTAGGTTCGTGCGGTCGAGGGCGGGCTGATTCGTAGGAGTGGTCATGAGTGATAGCCAGGTCACGATCAAGCTCATGAGTGACGAGGCACTGGTGCTGTCGCACTGGCTGGAGAGGCTCCAGATGACGGACCTCAGCCGCATTGTTGACGATCCGGCGGTCTGGGCACCAATCCATCGGATCGCCGGAACGCTGGACAAGGCGCTTCCCGAGCTGTTCGCGCCTGACTATGACCAGCGGCTTGAGGCCGCTCGTCAGCGGCTTCGGCCGGAGGACTGACCAAGCAGTCTGGACTCCTCACCTGGCCGCAGCCGGTTGAGACTCGTAGAAGGTTCCGTCGCGGAGCATCGCGAAGAGGACGTCGACCCGGCGTCTGGCGAGGCAGAGCCGGGCCTGCGTGTGGTGCTTGCCCTGGGCGATCTTCTTGTCGTAATAGGCCCGGGAGGCCGGGTCGCCCAGGGCGGCGAACGCGGAGAGGAAGAAGGCCCGTTTGAGCTGCTTGTTTCCCCTCCGCGACGGCTGTTCGCCGCGGATCGAGGAACCCGAGCTCCGGGTCGCCGGGGCGAGTCCGGCGTAGGCGGCGAGGTGGCCGGCGGTCGGGAAGGTGCTGCCGTCGCCGACCTCTATCAGGATGCGGGCTCCGGTCCTGAGGCCGATCCCCGGCATCGATGTCAGGACTTTCGAAAGAGGGTCGGCCGATGTCTCCCACACCCCGGGGGGGGACCTGCTGTTTCCCGGGGCGGCCCCCGTCAGACGTCGGCAAGGTCGAGGACGGCGGTCAGGACCTCTCCCAGGCCAGGTCCGGCTCTGTGCGCGTACGCCCCACAGCGTCCACCACGAGGCCGCGCCCGGCACCGTTCGCCATGTCTGCCCGCTTCGCGTTCCTGCGGGTCCGCCTCGCCGCCGTCCGACCTGGCCAGGACGGGTGTCATCGCGCTGCGGTGGCTGATCCCCCAGCAGCCCTGGCCCAACAGAAAGAGCCAGGGGCGCCCGTCAAGAGGGCACTATCTCGTTCCTGTGCTTCCCCTGCGAACGCGGAGTCTTCTCCCCCACCCGACGTGGGTCGATCGTCCGCGGGTCGACCGCCTCGCCCGGGGCACCCTCCTTGTAGAGGCCCTCGGGGTCGTTCGGTCTGTCGTGGGGCAGCAGGAAGAACGTGCGGCGCTGGAAGAGACCGCTGTCGGGGCTGGCCTCGGCGTCCCTGTCGAGCTCCGCGTAGCCGACCATCCGTCCATCCCTCGCGTAACGGGGCTTCCCGCTACGCCGGGCGCTCTTGTCGAGCGCCTGGCGGACGTAGTCAAGTTCGTCGAGGTCTTCCAGCCACACCACGTTCGCCTCGTGTGTGAGCTGGCTTTCCTGCAGCAGCGAGCTCATGGACGTAGCTCCTTGTCGGTGGTGTGGCGGTGCGTGGGAATACAGCTGATCGAGTTGGGCCCTGCAGAGCAGCGGATCGGGACACCTCCATGGTAAGAGGGTTCCCTGATCGGGGACATCAAGCCCTGGTCTTTCATGCGCGCCTGCCTGCCGGTCCGTCAGGACGGACGAGGTCGTCCGGGAGCAGGGCCAGGGCCGGGTAGTACTTCTTGCCGCTCGACTTCAGCATCTCGGCGGGGGACGCGAGCCCGATCTCCTGCCGGATACGGCCAGCGAAGGCTCGCGCGGTGTCGGCCCGGATCCCCTCGGAACTGCACCAGGCGGTGTAGGTCGCGTAGAGGAGCCCCTGCTCGACACGCAGGTCTCCGGTGTCCGGCCCCTGGCGCGCGCATGCCTCACTGAGGAACCGTCCGATGTGGTCCTCGGTGGTCTCGTACGCGGCGGTGGCCAGCCGTACGGAGGAGGGGCCGGTCAGCGGGTCACGGCTGGTGAGGTAGCGCATCGCGCCCTGGATCAGCCAGTGCAGGATGCCCGGGCCCTCCTCTTCCACGAGCTCACCGGCAAGGTTGTCGATCTTCCGGTCGGCGGCGACCACGCGTTCGAAGGGGATGAGACGGATGCGCCGCCAGAACGCGTGGCCCCCTGTCCCGACCTCGGGCTGGTGGTTGCCGAGCAGCCAGAGCTTGTGGGTGGGAGTGAAGCTGAAGTAGTCCTGCCGCATGCGGCGGGCCTTGATCTTGTCCCCGCCCGTCAGAAGCTTGACCCGGGCCTCGTCGAACTTGTCGTTGGGCTTGAGCTCGCTGCAGACGAAGATGCGGCGGCCGTGCAGCTCCGTGAGCTCCGTCGAATGCTCCGCGAAGTTGCCCTTGTCCATCAGGAAACCGGGCGGGGCCGCATCCGCGTAATCCCCCATGACCTGGATCATGACGTCGAGCAGAACGGACTTCCCGTTGGCGCCCTTGCCCCAGAGGAAAGGCAGGACCTGCGCGCCAACGTCTCCGGTGATGGAGTACCCGAGCAGCAGGTGCAGGAAGTCGATCATCTCCTGGCCCTTGGTGTCAGCACCGAAGGTGTCGTCCAGGAAGGCGTGCCAGCGAGGGGTCGGCGTGGCCTGGGGAGCCACGTTGGTGGCGCGCGAGTGCAGGTCCCGCAGTGGATCAGGCTTGTGCAGCCGTCCGTTGCGCAGATCGACAACACCTGCGGGAGTACACAGCGAGTAGGCGTCGCCGTCGAGTACATCGGGGTCGAGGCTGAGCACCGGTGCGGCCTTCGCCTGGTGGAGCAGCGCCTTCATCCCGCTCGTCGACATGGTCCGGCGACGGTGATGGGCGATCTCCCGGTCGCTGAAGATGCCGCGGGGATCGGTGGGCGACATCTGCTCGGCCATGTCGCCTGCGGCCCACAGAGCGGCCTTCTCGCCGCCGACCCGCTTCCACCGGAACTGGTCCCAGCAGTACCAGCCGAGGCCTTCGACATGACGGAACTGGTCGCTGTAGAGCTGGGCGAAGAGCTTCGCGTTGCCGCGGTCAGTGAGCATGGGCGGCAACAGAGCAGGCATGTCCGTCACGGCAGGCGCCTGTACCTGCTGCGGAGGGACCCACGCGGGGGCAGCAGCCTCGAAGTCGAGCATCTGCTGAGCGGCGGCGGCCGCATCGAAGCGGCTGCTCTCGGCGCTACTCATGCGAGTCCTTTGGGATGGAACGGACGGCTGGCGCCTGCGGAAAGGGCTGCGTCGATGATCGTCTCACTACGGCGGGTCTGATGCGGACGAGCATAGTGAGCGGCTTCTGTCAGTTCTTGGCGGGCTTCGGCCTGGTTCAGGTACCCCGCTCCAGCGAGTCCTCCGGCCGTGTAAGCCGCGCGGTTGAGTTTCTCCGTGAAGCCTGTTCCTTCGGCTGCGGCGGCACATTCACGAACGGTCTCGATGAGCGGCTGCAAGAGCGCCTGCCCGGCGCCGGTTCTCGGAAGCCGCGCTCGTCCGGCCGGCCTCGGGCCGGGGACCGGGGTCGCCTGTATGACGTGGCCGGTGCGCCGTAGTTCGGCAGAGAGCCAGGCGGGGAGCGGGGCCGGGTCCCTAACCTCACCGAGGGGTGTGTACGCGCCCGCTGACGTACGGGTGGTGGGGGCCACGATGTATCCGCCGTGAGCCCGTACGTCGACCTGCCAGGCGAGGGCGGTCCTGGGGCTGGAACCGGTGGAGGAGCGATAGCGAACCGCGGGATGGGAGTTGACGTACCAGATGTGGAGCCCACCGGAGGGGGTGCGGACACGCAGGGTCGTCTCGTCCTCGGCCGGGTTCGCTTCCTTGCGGTAGGCCGCGAGGAGGGCCAGCGTGTCGAAGCCGGAGGCGAGCCCGGAGAGGTCGACCTGCTCCGGGATCTGGATGCCCGGCAGAAGCCGGTCACGGTCCGGAACCTGGGCCGCGTGAGCGTCGACGTCCAGCACCACGAGGTGCGCGGGCCCGCACGACACAGCGACGCCTGCCCGGGGCTCCCTGCTCCACCAGTCCTCGATGCGTGCGAGATCGGTGGTCGCGCTGTGAAAGCCGTGGCACCACTTGCCCTGTCGATGGCAAGGGCAGTCCGAGGGTTCATGGCTGCGGACGCGGCACTGTTCACAGTTGGCAGCCGGCGTCTTACGTCCCGGAGCCAGTGGGTGGACCGGCCACTGACGGCTTGCAAGCCAACGAGCGACGTCCGCGGGTCGCGGCTGTTTCGCGACGTCGGGCGAGGCGGTGTCGGCGGGGCGCTGCACTGTTCGTCGATCCGTCCTCTTGTGCGGTCAGGTTTGGTCCCTCCCGTCGGTACCCGACCATTTCCCCAGCTCAGGGAGGGTAGTGCGAGGGACTGAGGGACTGAAGGGACTGAACTTCCCATATAGCGGATCGAGCGTAGCGCACGGTACCGCTTCCCCGTGGGAGGCATGAGCACTTATTGCAGAATCAGTCCCTTCGGTCCCTTCCCGCGTGGGTTGGGCCGAAGCTGGGTCAGATCCGGTCGTGCGACCCCCGCCTGAGGGACCGAAAGCCTGCAAGGCGGGAGGGACTCATCGGTCCCCTTTCAGTCACGGTCTCATTTCCGCAGGTCAGAGCACATACGGCCAGGGACTGAGGGACTGAAGGGACCCATTTTCGTAGTTATCAGCGCACCAGGATATGTAAGACCACCCTTACGTACGCGTGCATACACACGCGCCCACGCAGCTGGAACAGGGAGTTTCGGTCCCTTCGGTCCCTTGAGTCCCGAACGGATCGCTCTGACCTGTGTTTTTGCTGAGGGACTGAACTGAAGAGGGACCGAAGAAGCTCGGTCCCTCCTCCAAGGCTTCGGAAGGCAGCACACGTGCACGCTGAAGACGAACGGGAGAGCCACTCCCCTGGCAGGCTTCTTGTACGTTCACGATCACCGGTCTGCACGGATGTGTGATGTGAAGGCCCTGGCCTGCGTGGCCTCCTGGCCCGACGAGAAGCCTCTGGACTCGTGCGTGACACACCGCTTTACCCGGCGTGGCAGATTTCGTCGGTGACCGCAGGTCGTCGGCCTCTCACAACCCTTGTGTCACACCTCGCTGGCAGACTGCGGCACGACGAAGCTTCGGAAGGGCAGGGCGGCGCGGCAGGGGTCACCCGCCGACTGCCACTGCTCGTGGGTGGCTGGCGCCACGGGGGAGATGTGCGGCTGTGATCTTCGACAGTCTTGATGTGTCGTACGGCGAGTTGTGGGGTTCCTACCGTGGAATGACCCATCCGAACCCGATGTCGTGCGCGCTCGCGGCACGCAAGCATGCTGCCGGGATGGACTACGCCGTTCTGCTGTCCGCGCGGGAGCGACCACTGGCACTGATCGAATCCTGGCCGCGCCGGATGTGGCGTGTGTATCTGTTCGACGACAGGTCCTGGTGCATGCAGATGATCGACTTCAAGCCCCACAGCACGGGGATGTTGCTGGCTCGGTGGAACACCCGATGGCAGTTTGCCAGCGAGCAGGAGTACTTGAGCGGGAAGTGGGATGTCCAGGAGACCACGAGCGTCTCGGCCGACGGCCAGGTCGAGGTGAAGTCCGAGTCCGCCAGGCGCCGGGGAGAATCGACTTACCCACTGCTCGATCGAACGGCGGGCCCGTCGAGCGTCCCTGTGAGGCGGTTTCCGGCGCCCCTCGAAAGCTTCCTCTGCCCTGTACCGGAATTCGGTGACTGGCAGGTGTTCGCGCCGTTCCTCGCCCAGCAGGGCCACGAGCCCGTCAAGGACGTAGTCCTGAGAGACGTGTCGGTGGCCGAAGGGTCGGGACCGCTGCGCGCCACCGGAATAGAGCAACTGTTCAGTCCGGGCGTGAGTAACACTGTGGGCGGGACGGCCGTCTTCGAACTCGTCGACGCCGGCCTGCTGCGGATCACGTCAGGGCAGCTGGCTGTCTCTGACCCCGGCTGGATCAGAGACCCACGGACCGTCGCTGTGCCACAGGGCGAGTTCCCGGTCACGCTGTCGCTCTTGCGCACGACAGGCGGGGTCGATGTCGCCGCGGCCAGGGTGACGTTCCTGGACGTCCCGCCCCGCGAGTGGGAAATGGTCCTCAGCCCCGACGAGGACCTGGGGCTGCTCGGCGAGGGCCAGTTCTACGGGGTCGGCGTGGACACCGGTACAGCGGCTTTCATGGATGCGACTCGGACGGTGATCGAAGACCAGCTTGACGAGGACATTTTCATACCCCTCGACAGCAGCCAGTTCAACGTCGAACTGCCCGGTACGGAGACGGAGCCGAACCTCATCGCCTTCCGTGCCGGCCAGGGCGACGGGACCTACCCCGTCTGGATCGGCCGCACCAATGACGGACAGGTCGGATGTGTCGTCGTCGACTTCCAGCTCAATTCCGCCGACGAGGGAGAGTAGGGAGCCGCCGACCAGCGACGCAAGGCCGCACTGCCCGAGAAGGGGATGTTCAGGGCTCTGTGCACTGCCCCCAACACGCACACCACGTACGCGTCCTGGTTCACCGCGCCCTGCGGCAGGTCGGGGTTGGGGTACCACGCACGCCTTGCGCCACGCCGGAGGCACGCGTTTGTCGTCGGTGGAAAAGTCTTGCCGCTGGCGGGGCGCTCGTGGCCCAGGTGGTCACGCCTCGATGTAGGCCACGACGACGACGGTATGCAGGGCCGTGACGAAGTAGAGGACGCGGACGTCTTCGATCTCGTCGGCGTACTGGCGCAGAGCGGGTTGGGTGTCGGGGCCGGCTATCGGGTCGCCGATCTCGGGGTTGACGCTGATGGCCACGAGGCTGCGGTCCAGGGCGTGTACGGCGTTCTCCGACAGTTCTTCGAGCTGTTTGGCCGCAGAGTCGCTGAAAGCGATACGGGCGCGTCTGGAGGCCATCAGGCGACTGCGGGGCGTTGTGCGGCGAGGTGTGCGAGACGTGCGTCGCGGAGGTCTTCCCAGGGGGTGCACTCCTCGACGGCCGGCAGGCCGTTGGCGGCGATGTCCTCGAGCACGGCGGCCAGACGGTCTGCGTCCTCTCGCGTCTTGGCCGCATAGGCACGGACCGCGTCGGCAGCTGCGGGCTCCAGATGCTGCCGCGCGGTGGCGGAGGGCGGCTGTTCTCTCATCGGGGTCTCCCGGGCGTGTGAGCGGCTTCCCTTCTCACGGTAGCGCCGGATCGGAGTCCGGTCTGCGGTACGGGGATCGAAGGGCGGTGGGAGGGGTGTTGAGGACCAAGCCCCATTGCACATAGTGAGTGCCGGTTCGGAGGGCGGCAGAAGCTGTCGGAAACGCTCCGTATGCTGCCGCCCATGAGCATGAACGGGGAGTACCTGCGCGTCACGCCTGCCCAACTGGACCGTGCCGTGAAGGATCCGGAGTGGGCGTGGGATCTCGTCGAGGAGATTCAGGACACGGAGGCGGAGGGCGAACCTGCACCCGCCGAGGCGCGACACTTCACCACACACCAGACATGGCATCTGCTCGGGTTCCTCCTGCAACGCTCGGCCTTCCCCGTCGACGTCGTCCACGGAGAGGAACCCATCGCCACCGATGACTGGGGTTACGGACCGCCGCGGTACCTGACTCCGGAGCGAGTACGTCTGGCCGCTGACACCCTGCACAGGACGACGTATGGCCGGCTGCATCCAGGATGTCGACCCCTCCGAACTCAGCAAGGCCGAGGTCTACCCCCTGATCTGGGACTCGCCTGCCTCGTTGGAGTGGGCCAGCGACCTGTTCACTCCCCTGACAGAGTTCTTCCAGGGCGCCGCGTCCGCCGGTCACGCGATGCTGATCTGGATCGACTGATCCACCCGGGATCAGCGGCACGTCCGTCTTGGCGCCGGAGCCGGCCCGCCGCCTGCCCGTAGGGCCGTTGTCACAGGTAGCGGCTACCTTGCAGCTCAGCACAGAGCCGGGGCAGGTAGCGGGAACAGGAGTGGCGATGGTCGTCGAGGTGGGGTACGCGCGGGCGTGGGACCTGGAGGCTTGTGCACCCTGGCGGCCGGTATCAGCCGAGGAGGCCCGGGAGCGGGATGCCGCCGGGCTTCCGTACGTTGTGGTCTACCGGGAACCGGGCCGTAAGGCTCCGCTGGAAGTCCGACTCGTCTCCTGGCTGGATCACTACGTCGGGCTGTGGGTCTACGACGCCCAGGGCCGCCGCACCTACGACCTGGACATGCGGCTGCTCGACGATCCGTCGCGGCTGCTGCGCCGGTACTCCGTCGGCTGGTACTACACAGACCCGGAGATGGCGGAGTTCGACAAGGCGTGCCCACGAACCACCGTGGACCTTCTCCCGGACGGGAGGGGCGCACGGACGGAGGAGCCGCGAGGGCAAGGCGGGGGCTCCTCCATCACCTCGCCCGCATTCCGGGACGACGAGCGCTGGATGGACCGACACGCCTTCGGGGAGTGGCCTCTGGTCTCGGCCCAGGTGCACGGGTTCATTGAGCCGCTCGACTTCGAGGCGGCTGAGGTGGCCGAGGCAGCCGAGCCGGGTGACGAAGACGCCCCCGCCACCTGCTGGCGTCCGCCGCGCCCCGCGCAGCCCGGGCCGATCAGCGAGTTGTTCCGGCCCGGGCTGCGCGTGACCGACGGGTATCACCCCGAGATGACCGTCGTGGAGCCGCTCCGGGTCGGCACCCTGCGCGTACCCAGCGGACTGCTGGCCGTCTCCGGCCCGGATATCGACCACGGCGACGGGCCACGCATCACGGTCCCCGTCCCGCCCGGGGAGTACGTACTCGACGAGGCACGGGTTCGCTTCAGCTACCACTGCGAATGGCGGGACGCCGAGGTCACGACCACGGATCCCACTGCCGTCCGTCTGCTCGTCAGCGAGACCCCCGCCGCGACCTGGGAGATGGCCCTCGGTCCGGACGACGATCCCCGGCTGTTCATCGACAAGCAGATAGCTGGCTTCGATACCGACGGCGCCACCGGCTGCTTCGCCGACGCCGGGGCCTGGGAGCCGCTCATCGCGCTCTTCGAGCGGGGGCTGATCCAGGGGGAACCGGACCTGGACGGGTACGACGACATCGACGACGGTTCCATGTTCATGCAGCGCACCCGGGACGAAACTTCCGGCGGCGAGCTCATGGCCTTCGCGACGACCGGGGACGGTACTTACCCGGTGTGGGTCGGCCGTTCCGAGGCTGGCGAGGTGACCGGCGTCGTGGTGCTGGTGGACGGGATGCCCGAGTTGCTCCCGGAGCGGGACGGAACTCCCGCTGCCGCAGTTGTGTAGCCAGGGTCCGAGAGAACGAGGGCCTGTTCAGACCAGGAGCGGAGACCGCTCAAAGGCTTGCGTGCTTTGGTGATCCGGCGGGTCGTGAGGGCAATGGCTGCCCAAGTGATGAGGGCTTCGGGCTGCTGGACGAGTCGTTCGTAGTCGCGCGCGTGTCGGCGAGCCCACATAATCCTGGGCGCGGGGAGCACGGAACGTCGGACTGGAGGGTCGCGATCGTCCCGGGACCATCCCCGCACGCGCGGGGAGCACTGATGGCCCAGCAGGTCGGCACGAACGGACCGGGGACCATCCCCGCACGCGCGGGGAGCACGAGATCCTCGGCGCCGGGCTCTGTCTTGGACGGGGTCCAGCGGCCCCAGCGGAACGGGAAGTTTTGGCCCCACCCACCGAACGGGCGGCCGACCGTTCACCCGAGGCACTGACGGCCTCTTCTCGCTGGCTGCGTCTGTGCCGGACCACTCTCCGGCCCTGCACTCGAACGCTTGGCGGAGCCACTTCTCACCGTTCCAGTGGGGCCAGAACAACCCGTCGCAGATATCTTGTTGTGCAATGCCCGGACAAGGCGCCTACCAGCCGACAAGACTGACCCGCATGACGACGTACCCGGCTCACCACTACCTGCTCGTCCAAGTCGACGGCAGCCTGACTTCCCACAGGGACACCTTCCAGAACATGCGTCGGAAGATCGACGGAGGGGAGGGCGAGACCGGCATGGAAGACATCCCAAACTGCTTCCCGGTCATGGCCTACCACTACGTGCCGTTCGACAACCCGGGACAGCAGCGCGTGAACAAGGTCGCCAACGGAATCTTCTGGGAACTCAGCAAGCCAGACCCCGACAGCTCCGCTCCTGAGCCCTTCGAGCCGTACGAGCCGTATGAGCAACCTGAACCTCACGACCCAAACGACCGCATTATCAAGATGCGCGGCCCGGTTGTCTTCTGCGTCCGCTTCGACAGCCTGAGCAGCAGCCACGTGGACGCCATCAGGGCTGCGCACGCACGGGTCCTCGATCGCCTCCAGTCCAAGGGATGAATCTAGCAGCGTGACTGCGCCATCGCCGCTGCGGCCCACCATGGGCGTCCGCCAGATCGGTGCCGCGGCCGGCCTGTACATCCCGCCCCTGTAACCCACCCGCAGAAGGAAGCGTGACGCCATGACGAAGCCGAGACTGACCGTCGAGGAACACCAGCAGCTTGGGCTGCGCCTGGCCGCGATCCGGGACGAGCTCCTTCACGGGCACCGACCTGGCGAACGCCTACCCCCAGTCCGTCCTCTCTAGCCGTCCCGGAACAGAGAGGGATGTCCGGTCTCCGTGAAGGTGGCGAGCGTCCTGCTGATCATGGTGGATCGGCTGGATCTTGGTGGGCGTTACGGCTGGGCGTGCGGGTCGTTGAGGCTGTTATGGCTATGCGTGCACGTTCTCGACTCTGTGTGATGTGCGGGACCGGTCTGCTGGGCGGGACGGCGTATCTGGTTGACGGCTTCCGGCGGCGGGGCCGTCGTGCGCCTACTCGCTTCCTGATTTGCAAGTCCTGCTACGAACGGGGGTGCCCGGATCCGGAAACGGGTCTGACCCGGGCGGTCTCTACCCGGCAGACGCAGAGTGTTGAGTGGAGGGGACTGGTCGGCCGCGGCACGGCTCTTCCGCCGCAGGCGTGTGTCGCCGGTTGCGGCCTGGTTGTGGTGCGCGGGGCAGAGAAGGCGATGCGGGGGGTGACGTGCTCGCGAGCGTGCCGGACATCACTCACGCGCAAACGTAACGGAGGCATCGGATCGGGCCTCTCCTGCGGCACCTGCGGCACGCCCGTTACGGCTGGGCGCGCAGATTCTGAATACTGCAACGCGGCCTGCCGGCAGAAGGCATACCGCAGTCGGCGCGCCCGCCGACTGCGGTCGGACGGCTCAGAACCTTCACGCCTAGACGTAACAGCCTCAACGACCCGCACGCCCAGCCGTAACGCCCACCAAGATCCAGCCGATCCACCATGATCAGCAGGACGCTCTGACCCCGCCTGTTCACCAGGAAGCTTCGCGAGGGCGTTGCGAGTCCGGGGTGACAACATGCGGAGTTGCGGCCCGTCTCTACCTCTACGGATGGTTTTGCGCGGACCATGCTCCCGGAACTGATGCCTCGTTCACGAGCAGCTAACTGCTGAAGCCCGATGCCCTCAGGTTGGCCGTCCTTCTGCTCGCAGCAGCAGCACGGCATACCGAAAGCCGACCGTGACCGACCTTCACACTGCAACCATCCGACCTTCACCGTTGTCTCACAAGCACACGCAATCACGGGAGAATCCTTGCCGCACCACATCCTCAGCCGCGCCGCCACCACCGTCGCTGCTGGCCTGCTCCTCGCCACTCTGACCGGCTGCGAGGGCGAAACCGCCAGCAGCAACGACAAGCCCGCCCCGGCAACGAGCAGCGCCCCGGCGCAACTCACGCAGGAGCAGCGCGACGCTGCCCGTGAAGCTGCCGGCCTGCCTCCCGAGCCGAAGGGTGCCGAACGCCAGGCCTACCTTGACGCCTTGAACGCGATCGACACCCGCATCATCAAGCCCGGCAAGGAAGACCAGGCAATCAGCCGCGGCATCAACCAGTGCAGTTCCATCAAGTCGTTCCCCGACGACAGGAACAAGCTGGTGCAGTTGACTCTCGAGCGATTCACCATCACCAGCCGCCTCCCCGAGATCAGCAACCCGGACACGGGCGGGAAGGTTCTGGACGCCGTGCACAAGCACATCTGCCCCAGCTTCTAACCCGATGCGCTCCACTGACGAACACCACCAAGGGGATCCATGACCATCAGCACAACCCGCGCCAAAGCCATCTTCGGAAGGAACGACGGAGGTGGCGTCGATTGGCCCTACGGAGTCGGGGCGACCATCCCCAACCCGACCTGGTCGCCGGAACAGCGCAGAGCGCACCTCCAGGACCGGGAAGAGGCCAAGCAGATCGTGTTTGACTGGGCGGAGAAGCACGGGCTGCGGAAAACCGACAACGGGTGCTGCCCCGTCTGGCTCCAGCAGAACCGCAACTCCCGCTGCGGCGGCCCCAGGACGTGCGCCCGCTTCGGGAGCGGCGGATGGGACACCGGGTGGATGGACCACACGGCCACCTGGACTTTCGACCGCCGGCCCGCCGCGATCACCAGCGCCCCGTACCGAATCCGCCAGAGCGACCGGGATGAGCTGAACCGGTGGGTTGCAGCAGACCCGCGTCTCGCCATCGCGTACGGCAACACCGGCTGGTACGGCCTCGACACGTACCAGATCATCCTGTGGCGGACCGACCTGGTCGAGGTCATCGAACCGGCCTGACCTGCTACGCCCTGTGCCCCGGACCGGCCCTGGTTCGGGGCACAGCCGTGTTAGGCCGCGGTCTGTCGGTGCCCGCTGTCACACTGCCCGTACAGACCCCGCGCACCCGAGGAGCCGGCCGTGGACCAGGACCACACCCCGCACAGCCCGCGGTGCGGTGCCGTACACGTCGAGGACCGCACCCCCTGTGTCGGCCCCCGGGACGCGGCGACCGTTCTTGACGCGGCCGGCGGGGCGGTTGCCGGGTGCGAGCACCACGGGGCCCGCATGCTTGCTTCGATCGACGGGGCCCGGGTTGAGCCCGGCAGCGTGGTGGGCGCGGCAACACGGGTATTCGCGGCCGCGCAGGATCTGGCACCGTTCTGCTGGCGGGCACCCACCCGGCACCTGGACACTGCGGTGTAGCCGCGGCCTCGAGAACACGGAAGCCCCGAACCGAACCGGTTCGGGGCTTCGTCGTACCCGGCACAGGGGCGCCCGGTCAGAGGTCGATGACGGCCCAGAGCCGGCGCCCGTCCGGTCCCGTGTCCGTCCCGCACCCCGTCATCCCCGCCTGTGCGGTCACCTCGTGAAGAACCCGGTCCCCGCCTGGGGTGTGCCCGGGGGTGAGACCCGCCTGGTGGGAGAGGACGAGGACACAGACCTGGGCGTCCTGGGTGGAGAGGTGGACGCTGATGCGGCGCCCGGTATCAGCGACGGCAGTCTGGACGAGAAGCGTCGTGACGTCCTCGACCGTGGTGACGGCGGCCGCGGGGAGACGGTGCCCCCAGTCCTTCAGCTGGGTGATGACCCGGCGGCGCGCGGCGGCCACCGACCAGGGAGCGGACTCCAGCATCCAGTTCACGCCTTGCCGGTTGGCGATGCTGACCCCGCGGCGAGCGGTGCGCTGCAGACCCCGAGGAGTGGCCGGGTCGTCTCCTGCGCCCGCGGCTGCACCAGGCCCTGATTCCGTGCCAGTGGGGCCGGCCACGATGTCCGGGCGGGGCGGCGACAACGGGCGCTTCGGAGGCGGTGGGGTCTTCGGCGGGTAGCTCGGCGGCGTGCCGGGCTGGGACCATCCCCGCACGCGCGGGGAGCACAGCCCGCCATCCGCAGAGCCGCGAGCGACCCCGGGACCATCCCCGCACGCGCGGGGAGCACGAACGGCGCCTGCTGGAGCGGCTCGACCCGTCGGGACCATCCCCGCACGCGCGGGGAGCACCGCGTCATGCCCTCCCACGGGGAGAGGCGGAAGGGACCATCCCCGCACGCGCGGGGAGCACCGGGTCGCCCGCCAGATGATCGCCTCGTTGCCGGGACCATCCCCGCACGCGCGGGGAGCACGCACGGTGGACGCGGCCCGGCAGCGAGGAGGAGGGACCATCCCCGCACGCGCGGGGAGCACGCATCGAAGTAGCAGGGCAGCAACCCGCCGTTGGGACCATCCCCGCACGCGCGGGGAGCACGTGAGCCGGTCGCTGATGTCGACGGCGTCGATGGGACCATCCCCGCACGCGCGGGGAGCACCGCTGGCCCCTCCACTCGCGGTCGTCGGCGAGGGGACCATCCCCGCACGCGCGGGGAGCACCTCGGTGTCGGTGACCACCGCCGCGACAGGACGGGACCATCCCCGCACGCGCGGGGAGCACTCTTCATGACCTGCAGTGTTGCTAAGCCTGACCACTGTTTTGAAGTAGTTTCACTGAAACAGTCATAGCACCCAAACAGGCCAAATCTTCCGTCACCTCCGGCCGAAGCGACGGCGCTTCGCCGCGTTGCTCCAGCCCTTCTTCGGACTCTGCCCGGTGGAGGGGCTGTTCGCGTTCGGGCGGCGGATCAGCGTCAGGCCTTCGTGGTCGACCGGGTGCCAGGCGTGGTCGTGCGTGAGGAAGGTGAAGCCCTGTTCGTTGTTCGTGGTGTGAGCGAGCAGGGCGCGGCCCTGGTCGGCGTACTCCTGGACCTCTGCCCACAGCAGGTCGCGGATGCGTGCGGACGGGTTGCCGATGAAGACTCCGGCGGAGATCTCCAGCAGCCAGCGTGTGAGGAAGCCGCGCAGGCCTGCAGGACAGTTCGTGAGCACGATGACGGTCACCAGGTCGTCTCCAGGACGTCGAAGTCCGCTCCCCCGCCGTAGTTGCGGCCCGCGGCCACTTCCCGGCCTCCGTCGCTCTGCAGCGTGACGACGTCCGGGGCGTCGTTCGCGGCAGTGTTAGTGGCGGTGTTCGCCGTCAGTTCCTCTCCCAGGAGGAGCTTCTTGATGTCGTTTACGCAACGGTCCAGCAGAGACGTCTCGTTGATGCGGTCCCGGAGCGCTCGGCGTGTGCGCGAGCCGACGTCCTCCTCATCCTCAGCGGCGACGTCGAAGGCGAGCGGGATGCCGATCTCGGTCTTGTACAGGTCGGCGACATCCAGGACGAAGGACAGCTCGTGGCCGGAGTGCACGAAGCCCAGAGCCGGACTGCAGCCCAGGGAGGCGACGACCGCGTGGGTGATGCCGTACATGCACTGGGCAGCGGCGGTAATGGCCTGGTTGACCGCGTCTCCGCTGCTGAAGTCGCCCGGGGTGTACCGGCGGCCTCGCCAGGGCACCCCGGTTCTGGCGGACTGGGCGCGGTAGCAGTCCTTGACGCGGTGGCCTTCGCGGCCGAGGAGTTCATGGCGGGTCAGGCCCGCGGGGTCCTCATCCGGAAAGCGCAGGCGGTACATCGCCCGTGCGACGCCTAGCCGGCTGCGGATGTTCGCCCATTGCACGGCCTGTGCCTCGGCGAGGGCGGACGAGCGGGGTGAGCTGGCGCGGGGTGAGGGCTGCGCGTCGGGAGACCGTCGTCATCAGGTCACCCTGCTGCGCCGAGAGGCGCGAGGGTAAGCAGGCCGCAGCCGTACGCCTTGGCCTTGCCGATTCCCTGCCGCAGCGTCCGGCGCAGCTTCTCAGGATCGGTGACCTCGAGCCGGCCGTCGAATGTGACGGTGACCAGGCTGACCGCCCCCTTGCGTCCCGCAGCCTTGGCCGGGCCACGGGACTTGTCGAAGGACAGGGCGCGCTTGTCGTGGACCGTGAACTCGTACCCGTCGCCGTGGTGGGGCTGCCCCGTGTGGGTCGTGCCGCCGGGAAGCAGCCGCCGGTCTGCGGGCTTCTCGAGGACACGGAATCCGCACTGTTCCTGCCGCTGCAGGAGCCACCCCATCTGGTGCACGGGCGTGACGTGCGCGGTCCGCTTGGTGGGCTCGTCTGCCTTGCGGCGGATGTGGTGGACGGGGTTGGCCGTCAGCCTGAACGTCCACTGCTCCCCCAGCGAGAGCCGGTCGAGGAACGGGCCATAAGGGCGGCTCTCCCAGCCCGGTGCGGAGCTGGTGGCAGCAGCCGGCCACCCCGCCTGCTCGACGAGATGAGTCATGTCCGGCCGGTCGGGGCTGACCACATAGAGCATGACCTCGGCGCGGGTGGTGTGGTCCAGGCGCCACAGGACACGCGGCCCGTCCGGAGGCGGAGCGTTGCTGGGCAGCAGCGACGGGAAGGAGGACATGACGGCTGCGTGCAGGACCTGCGGGGAGGACAGCAGCCTGCGGGCGCCGGGGCGTGCGGTGTTCACGCGGAAGCGGGTGAGGAACATCAGACGTTCCCTTCCTGGAGGGCGTCGAACGGATCATGCCGAGGCAGCCTCCCGGCGGACGCGCCGGGAACACGCACGGTGTCGCTGACAACAGTGCGCAGGGCGTGTCGGCGGTGTTCGGCGGCGTAGCTGACCGGCTGGTCGCGGAGGGTGTCGGCGAACTCGCCCTCGTCGTCGCAGGCCTCCCGAAGCACGGTCAGTTCGATGTCCGGCCGGTTGCCGTGTTGCCTGCGGTACCAGCCGGACGCCTGCCAGGGCAGCTCGCCCAGTACCTCCATCAACGAGGCGGCGCCGTCGTGGAGGCCCAGGTCGACTGGCTGGGCCGGCGGGCACGAGCGTCGGCCGAGGAACGGGGGGTACACAGGGTTGCGCAGCGCGGCATGGAGGTCGGAAAGGAGCGTGGCGTCGCCTTCGACGGCGGCGACGAACACGGCGTCCGCCAGATAGAAGCGCTCCGACAGGGGCATCGACTTTCCGCTGACGCTGTGATGCGCGGTCTGGAAGTCGCGTACCCGGCTGCCGGGCTGATCGATCCGGACGCCGAACCGGAGCGCTGCCAGCGGCTCGAGGCTCGCGTCGTCGCCTCGTTCGATGCCCGCGGCCGCGGCGAGCAGGCCGATGACCGCGCTCTTGGTGGGAGCGGACTCGGTGGTGCGACGGGTGAAGCGCGCGGAGGCCCCCCACGACTGCAGGGGGCCCGCCAGCCTCAGGCTGAGCACGCTCATGCGGGCTTCTCCAGGCGCTCTGCGACGGCCTGCCCGACAGCGGCGACGAGCTCGCCGATGTTCTGGGCCTCGGTACCGATCCCGGCGAGCTTCGCGGTGTTCGGGCCCACACGCAGGACCCAGGTGAGGGTGGAGCCCTCGTCGCCGTAGGCGCGCTCGATGTCGGGGATGTACTCCGCGAGACGCTCGGATGCCTCGCGGACGTAACCGCCCTGGTTGCCGCGGACTGGTTCCTCGAAGGCCGAGACGAAACTGACCGGACGCATGGTGCGGAGCTTCACGACCACGGCGTCAGGCAGCGTGTGGTGCCCGAACGTGTTGATCTTTCCGGTGGGCAGCGACGCGGTGAAACCATGTACGAAGGCCTCCACTGCTCGCCGCACCGGGGTGGTGAGAGGTTCGTCCTCGCGCAGCCCCTCGCCGAGGTTCGCGGCGAGCTGGTGCACGCCGAGGGCGGCATAGCGGTACAGCGTCGACGAGTTGAAGTCGACCGTGCCGATCATGCCGGCGCCCGTCTCCTCGTCCGTGTTCTTGTCGTCCACCGCGGTGTAGTAATCCGACTCGTTCTCCACGCGGTGCACGCTGATGGCGTGCGCGACCTGGACGGCGGCGTCGACGTTGAAGTCGGCGGAGTCGGCGACCATCCGGCCGAAGAGCGCGATGTCGACGGAGTGGTGCGTGTCCGCGATCTCCTTGGCCTTGGCCTTCGTCTCCTTGTCCTTCAGGTGGGCCGTGATGTCGGAGGCACCCTCTACGGCCAGCCGGGCGAGGCCGTCCAGCTGGCGGGTGCTGAGGAAGACGAGGTACTTGGCCTCCGGTGCGGGCTCCGGCTCCCCGTCCTTTGCTGCGGTGGCCTTGCGCTTGGGCACCTCCGTCTTCAGGCCCGTGGCCTTCACGGTCTCGTCGGCGATGAGCAGAGCGGCCTCCCCCTCGATCGAGGGATCCAGCGCGGTGATCCGTGCGGCGACCGCCTCCACGATCTTCTTCGTCCGTACCCCGAGTTCGTTTGCGTCCAGCAGGTGCTCGTCGGAGAAGTAGGTACGGGCTGCCCGCTTCCAGGCCTGGCTGGAGACCCGTGCGCGCGGCACTCCCCCGTACACCGCGGTCTTCGGCGCGCCGGTGTCGTCACGGTTGAGGTTGCTGGGCGGGACGGTCTGGAGAGCGTGTACGTCGAGGAAGATGCGGTTCACGAGGCGTCCTTGTCGGTGTCCGTGCTGTCGGTGGTCTTGTCGCCGGCTGGAGCGGGGGCGGCATCTCCCGGCTTCTCGGCGTCCTTGTCGTGCCAGGCGTGGAAGGAACTGCCCCACTCGCGGCGCACGACGTCGGCGCCGCCAGGCCGCTGCCAGGTGTAGAGCTGTCCGGCGAGGAGGGCGTAGTCGAGGGGGATGTCCGCGCGGCGCAGCAGAACGACGATGTCGCGCAACCGCTGGGCGAGGCTGGTCAGGTCAGGAGCGGTGCCGGCCCGGACCAGGCGCTTGCGCAGTGGTTCGTCGATCTCGCCGGGCTTCATCATGCGGCGTACGGCGGTTCCGAGCCCTCGGCGGCTGTCCTTCCGGTCGGCCTGGTGCATGCCGGTCGGACGGGACTGCTGGTGCAGCGCCCACAGGGTGAGGGCCATGTGCAGCGCGTCCTCGGCACGCACGAGGTCGCTCTCGTCGAGGGGCCGGGCGTCGTCCGGCGGCACGTGCAGGGGGCCGGTGTCGATGAGGCTCCACAGGTCCGGGAGCTGTCCTGCCTCCCGTCCCGCGCCGCGGCGCAGCCGTGCCAGTGCCGCCACGTCCGGGGACCGGTCGGCGAGGTAGCCCTGTTGCAGGGGAGCCAGGATTTGGGCGGCGAGCCGGGCGACTTGCTTGCGTGGGGTGAGTGATGCGGCGAGGGTGGTCATGTCAGTGCCTTCACAGTGGTCTCGGAGTCCGTCCGTTCATCGGTGGCCGGGGCGGTGCCGGACGAGTCGGGGCTTCCCAGCTCTCTGTTCAGGGCGATGCGGAACCACTTGTCGGCCAGCGCCGAGTTGAGCCACTCGGTGCCCTTCTTCGTCTCGACGATCCGCCCCTGCCACGCACCGTCCCCCGCTGCGGCAATGAGATGGTCTCCGAACTTCGCGGCGACCCTGTACACCTGCCGCTGCCATGCCAGGCGCTGTTCGTACGGATCGTCGGACTTGGCCAGGTCCCGGAGCCAGGAGCGGTAGGGGGCCTCGAGCAGCCCGTACGCGTGGTCCCGGGCAGTGGCCCGAGGTCCGTCGGTCTCGGCGCCGGCAGCACGGGCCAGGTTGGTGGCCAGGTCGCCGATGGCGTACACGGCACGGTCTGCGTCCTCGACGGCGGCGATGGCCTGCTCGGCGTAGCGGCGGTCCTGCTGGTGGAGGAGGACGACACCCATGGACACGGAGTCGTCGACGATCTCGTCGATCACGGACTGCTGAGTGCCGTACTGCGGACCGATCACGCGCGCACGCACGAGGAAGCCCCGTTCGAGTTCGCCCTCCGAGGCCAGGCGGGCCACCCATTCCAGGACCGCGGGACGCAGCGAGGAAGGAGGTTCCGATCCCTGCAGCCCAGGGAGGGTGTCTGCGATGAGCGAGGCAATCCCCCGCCATGCCGCTCGCTCGGGATCGTGGTCGCGTGGCAGGTAGACGGGGCTCTCCCGCAGCTTCTTCTCCTGAGCGAGGCTGCGCCGCCAGGCCGTCATCGGCTCGCGGTCGTGCATGTTACGAGGGCTGAGCGGGTCGCCGTAACCGAGGACGACGCCGTGCACGCCGTGCTCGTCGAAGTGCAGCCGCAAGCGTCGGGTCTGCCAGGTGTAAAGGTCGCGCACCCCGGTGGATGCCCTCTCGGTTCCGCCTGGTCCGCACGGATTGCGTCGCCAGGCCGGGGCGTCCCGCTCGTCGATTCTCACGCCGGTGGTGTCGGCCGCCACGAGATTCAGCAGCAGCGTTTCGCGCAGCGTGGGGCGCTCGATGTAGACCCCTCCGAGGTTGCCCGCCCAGCCGACGCCGAGCGGGTAGACCTTCCCGCCCTTGACGCGCTTGTCGCCCTCCACGCCGGTCTTGATTCCGGAGGTGTCGTACGCGTGCGCGTGGACGACCCAGCGGGCTGCTTCGGCGAAGGTGAGGCGATCGACGTCAGGCATCCTGGCGCTGAAGAACGGCTCCCCGTTGGGGACGTCGGCCACGATGCGGTTGAGGGAGAACACCTCGTCCTTCGTCGTTCGCAGGCCGGCGGTCTGGAAGAACGGTGCTCTGGTGTCCAGCAGGTCGAATCGATGGGTGTGAGCATCGAGGTAGGACCCCACGGCGGCGAAACACTGCTCGTCGGACCACAGGTCGGCCCAGTCGTCGATATCGGCCGGCCCGTCGAGTGCGTCGTGGGCGATCGCGAGAAGCAGGCGCACCAGGGCGAACTCCTGGGTTGGCAGATCCCCGACGATCCGCCACAGCTCGGATGCCTGCTCGAAGACCTGACGTAAGGAGAGTTCGTCCTGCTGGCCGTTGATCCTGAGCACGGGGATCCAGGGTTGAGTGGTGAGGTCGAACGAGAGGGCGTCCTCGCGGTCGCTCTGGCTGTTGTCAGGCACGGGTTACCTCAAGGCCGTCGCTCTTGCTGTATCGGAGGGTGAAGCCTGCCAGCTGGGTCTGACAGTCCTCGTCGAGCGCGAGAACCAGCTGGCCGGCCAGCCAGTGACTGCCCTTCACCTGCCAGGCGGGCAGGTGAAGTTCCTCGAGCTCGGCGATCGCCCGGTCCATCGTCTCGGCGTAGCTGAACTGCATCGGCAGCCGCAGCCCACAGGAGGCAGCGGTACGCGCGGCCAGCGGCGTAGGGACCTGATCCGTGGGCAATGCCAGATCGGCCAACTGGCGGTTTTGGCGGTCTGGGACAAGCCACGGGACCGTCGCCAAGGTGCCGTCGGCCTTCTTCTGCACGACGACCACTTCCAGGCTTTCCCGGCTGTCACGCACCTGCGCCTTGCCTCGACTGGTGTCGTCCGCGTCGCCGACTCCCGCGGTGACCCAGCCGAAGAGCGGCCGGCCTGGACGGGCCACGGCGCCCAGACGGAACGTCGCTGCCCGCTCGGCCTGGTCCGCCCGGAGCTCGTCGTAGGCGCCACGCGCTGTCTTCACGTCCTGTGCCCAGTCCGTGGGAACGGGAGATCCTTCGCCGTAGGCATGCTGTACCAGTGGGCTGATGTCGGCCGGGAGCCGTACGGGACGTCGTGGACCTGCGTCGAGGTGCGGGAGCAGCGCGGCAGCGGATCGCAGCAAGGCGTACGCCCCGTACACGGCGACGGAACCGCGCACCGGCTCGGGGACTTCGTTGGTCCAGTTGACGCCGCTGACCAGACAGCGGGCTGCGCGGAGCCGTTCGGGGCGCTCCGTCTGCTGCTCCCCTCCGCGCAGATGTCTGTGGAGTCGGCCCATACGTTGGAGCAGCAGGTCAGCCGGGCACAGGTCCGTGACCAGCAGATCGAAGTCGACATCGAGTGACTGCTCGGCGACCTGGCTGGCGACCACCACATGCTTGGTCGGCCGTCCCTCGGCCTTCTCCGGTGGACCGAACCGTTGGAGAAGCGAGGCGTCCTTGGCCGCGCGATCGACGTCGATGAAGCAGGAGTGCGCGACGGTCACATGGGCATCCCCGAACCGCTCTCTCAGCACCTTTGCCGCGTCCAGCACCCGACGCACGGTGTTGCGTACGACGAGGACGCAGCCGCCGTCCTCGAGCTCGTCCTCCAGCCGGTCGGCGAGGTGATCGAGATTGTCGTCGATGCGCTCGATCTCGACATCAACCCCACGACCTGAGGCCGGTGGACGTCGCAGCACGGGGGTGCCGCCCGGCGGGACAGCCGTGAGAAGCGGATAGTCGTCGGCCTGGGCGACAGCGTCGAAGTCGCGGCTGTCACCTTTCCGCCTACCCGCGTATGCCTCGACCAGCTCGCGGCGTCGAGTTGCCGGGAGGGTCGCGGAGAGCACCACCACCGGGACGCGGTAGGCGCCCAGCCAGGAGAGCACCCGGTCGAGGTAGGAGCTCATGTAGGTGTCGTAGGCGTGCGCCTCGTCGATGACGACCACCTTGCCGGCGATCGCGAGGTGGCGCAGGGCCAGGTGGCGGCTTTTCAGACCGGCGAAGAGCAGCTGGTCGATCGTGCCGGCGACGAACGACGACAGCATGGCCTTCTTCCGGCCGCGCAGCCAGGCGTGCGCAACCAGCTCGGCTGAGGCTGAGCGCCCACGGCTGGTGGGCCGCAACTCCTGGTCTTCCGCTGCGTCGAGGTTGAGGGCCGCGATCGGGCCCCGCTCCATCAGGTCGGTGAAGTGGTCGTTCAGCGCGGACTTGGAGTGAGCCAGAAGGACCGAATGCCGCGCACCGTCCGGTGAGGGGAGCCGCTCCAGCCAGTTCAGGAGACGAGGGAACATGGCGTTGCCCGTGGCCATCGTCGGCAGAGCGAAGAACACACCGCCGGCACCGGATCGTGCGGCGAGGACCTCCGCAGCGCCGAGTGCAGCCTCTGTCTTCCCCTCGCCCATGGGTGCCTCGATCACGAGCAGTCCGGGTTCTTCCATCGTCCGGGCCAGTTCCACGGCCGCTTCCTGGACGGGACGAAGTCTGGCTCCAGGAGGAAGCGCGAAGCGAGAGGCGAACAGCTTCTGTACATCCGCAGGCGGATCCGCGGCCCGCCACGCTCCTGGCAGGTTGAGGCCCTGCCAGGCAGCCGTGATGCGGTCCTTGCTGCTGCGGGAAGCGTCCTGAGGGAAGTAGGGGAACAGGTCCGGATTGCTGGCGATCCAGTCGGAGACGATGACCAGCGCGGTGAGAACGACCTGCACGGGCTGCGGCAGCTTTACCGATTGCCACGCGCCGAGCCTGTCCTGCACACCGAACTCTGCCGCGCAGGCTTCCAGCAGCTCCTGCTGTACGCGTTGCCACAGCGGCCCGCTCTTTCCGGGGGTGCGCAGCAGTTGGGGGTGTCTGTCGAGCGCGGTGATCTGACCGTATTCAGGGGGAACCCCATGGTGTCCACCGACTGCGACCGTGAACTGGCCGGTCTGCGAGACAGCCCAGCCGTGCCGGTTCTCCAGCCACTCCCCCAGCAGCACTTGCCCGGCCAGCCCGTGCGGCGCCAGCTTCCGGTCCGCCCCCATCGCCCGCTGGGAACGCATCTCCAGGCCATCGGCTCGCATGGCTTCGGCGAGCAAGTCGACCTGGCAGGCGAACGCGGGTGTTGCCTTGCCGATGTCGTGCACGCCGGCCAGCCACACAACGAGACGACGTGCGTCGTTCGCGCCCTCCGGCAGCTCGGCGGCTATCAGCCTCCGGACCGAAAGCGGCAACCACTCGTCCCACAACCGTCCTGCTACCGCGGCACTGTCCTCCATGTGCCGCCACAGCGGCAGCCACCCATCGGAGTCCCGATCGTGCTTGGCCCACACCTTGAGCACGGGGCCGCGCAGTCTTGCGCGCATGCCGGTGTGGGAACCCCCCTCGACTGTCATGCCAGATGAATATCTGGAGGGGGCATGAACGCGCAGCCAAATGATGAAACAGCGGAGAATGTGTGCTTGTTGTGGCTGTTATTGCTCCGGCTGAGGCTGGTGCTCAGTAGAGTCGATCAGTTGGGTGCTGGTGACACCTTAGGCGGCGGAATAGGTGAAATGGTTGCTATGTCTGCTTCTTTGGAAGTGCTCGGAACTGAGTCCCTGCGGCGATAAAGCCGCAGGTCGCGCAGTCTGCTCCCCGCGCACGCGGGGATGGTCCCGTCGCCCGCCACGTGCAGTACCTCCGCGAACTCTGCTCCCCGCGCACGCGGGGATGGTCCCTTTCCGGGCCCGGCGCGGCACTGGGGGACCGCTGCTCCCCGCGCACGCGGGGATGGTCCGTGAGCCCAGCTCTTGCCAGTCAGGTCGGGCCACTGCTCCCCGCGCACGCGGGGATGGTCCCCGGTCAGCTGCAAAACCGGATCCGTTGGCCTTCTGCTCCCCGCGCACGCGGGGATGGTCCCGAAGGATCGTTGACCCTTCGGCGACCTTCACTCTGCTCCCCGCGCACGCGGGGATGGTCCCCTCGTGAGTCTGACCTGTACGGGGGCGGGCCTCTGCTCCCCGCGCACGCGGGGATGGTCCCAGGGCACCGTAGAACCGGTCGAGGTCGAAGAACTGCTCCCCGCGCACGCGGGGGTGGTCCCTACGTGCAGCGCCGGCCCGGTGAGCTCATCGACTGCTCCCCGCGCACGCGGGGATGGTCCCCGGCGAGCAGGTCGTCAAGGAGTACCGCAAGCCTGCTCCCCGCGCACGCGGGGATGGTCCCTTCGCGATCGGCCGCATCCCGCTGCCCCCGTCCTGCTCCCCGCGCACGCGGGGATGGTCCCGGCGAGACGGACACCGCGGCGATCACCGTCACCTGCTCCCCGCGCATGCGGGGATGGTCCCCAGGAGACCGCCATGTCCCGCACCCCCGAAATCTGCTCCCCGCGCACGCGGGGATGGTCCCTGCTCCGGCACTATGCCGGAGGCGAAGATCCGCTGCTCCCCGCACGCGCGGGGATAGTCCCGGTGACGCGGGACTTGTCGGTGGTGTCGGGTTCTGCTCCCCGCGCCCGCGGGGGATAACTCCCACGCCCGCGCCGGTCTATCCGGATCCGGCCATATTCCAGCGAGGAAGTGGAGCTTCCGTGGAACCAAGGCCACAGCACCTGACGCGCCACTAGATTCTGCTGATTGCGCCAGGGGGTGCAGCAAGTGCCGGCTCGTGCAGAGGAGGTCGGATGCTTTCGGGGGCCGAGGGCGCGCTGTACGGTGCCGGCGGCGGGCTGGTGGTCGAGGCTGTCGTGACCTTCGGGCGGCTGCACGCCTGGCAGCAGGCGCGGCATGTGTCGCGGGTGGCCGGCGATGTCCTTCCCAAGCTCGGTGCGTATATCGATCCGCCCGCTGATTCGCTCGCTGCGCTGTTCCGGGTGGTGCTGGGCTGTGCTGCGGGGTGGTTGCTCCACGGGGAGTTGGGCGGGATGCTCGCGGCCGTCGCGGTGGGAGCTTCTGCGCCTGCGGTGCTGGCACAGATGGGCAGTGCTACGACTGTCACCGAGGCGCTGCAGTTGGGCACCACGCCCGGCGCGGCTGCGGAAGGGGTGCCTGGGGCAGCGCCCGGGCCGGCGGTGCCAGGGGCGCCCAACCCGGCGGTCCCACAATCGGCTTCAGCTGCCCCGGGTGCGCCGGGCGCGTCCGTAGCTTCGGCCGCACCTGCCAGCCAGGTCTCTCCCGCACCCGCATCCGGGGAGGTCGGCCCATGACGCGTGGATCGGTCGTCCGGCGCTCCTGGTCGTCCTTCACCACCGGTCGTCGTGCTGCTTCCCCGCGCGCGAGGGTGCGGGGCCGCGACGGATACGCGCTGTGGCAGCGTGTCTGGGCCTCGTTCACCGGAATCGATCTGTCCCCGCGCCTCGACCATGCGCCTGACCTGGCTCCTCGCTCCATGCCCGAACCGCGCCGACCAGCGGCCCCTGCCTCCGAGGGATGGTTCGTCCTGCCCTCACTCCCCTCGGCCGGCGCTTTGACGGCTTCCGGAAGTGACACAGCAGTCCTGGAAGTGGTCTCGCCCGACGGCCGAACGGTGTTTGTCCTGCGCCGCGTAGGTGGCCGAACCGCCGAGTACGGCCTCGAACTCGTCCTACGAGGCGTCGCAGATCAGCCGGAGCTGGCCACGGTCCAGTACACCCGGCCGGACGGTGAACAGCGCACCCTCCTCGTCCCCGTATCGCCCTCCCCTGTCGGCCCCACAGCCTCCTTCGTCCGCCTCGACGGCTTCGCAGCTGGTTCGACCTGGCAGGCCACCGGCCCGACACCCGTTCCCGAGAACCCTGCTTGGCCCTCGGAAACGGTGGCTGACTCCATCCGGGCCGCGCACAACGAGGCGACCCGCGAGGCTTGGCGTCAGGTCAGGGAACGTACCGGTCAGGGGATACGCGAGACCATCGACGGCGCGCTGTGACGGAAACCGGAAACACGCACCGCACCGCTCTGGACTCCGTCCTTTGTGAATCCACCCCGCAGGGGGCGGTCCACGAGTTGCTGGGTGAGCGGCGGTTGTGGTGGGAGTCCTGCAGCGAGGCCGCCCGGGTCGACCCTGCCTGGCTGGCCGGGCCCGCTGAAGCCCTGGCGGACTGGATCGACGCCAACGCCCCGGACCGCGAGCCCACAGTCCTTACGCCCGCCCGGCACGCATACCTTCTGGCCCGTGCCCTGGCCTCTCCACCGGACCATGACGAGGCGCTGGTCTCCTTACGCACCATGTGGGCCGGCTCCGGCCTGCTGTCGGCGAATGCCGCGCCAGGCCCCGTGCAACCGTCCGGTCGCGGCCTGGCCGCTGTGCCCGAAGCAGCTGCCGCTCGCCTCGAGGCCGTACTGGAGCGCGTCCCGCATCTGCCCGGGGAGACTTCCCCCGCACCCGACAGCATGCTGGTTGCCACGCTCCTGTTGATGGCGGGTTGCGAGACGGGGCGGCGGGTCCAGCTTCCGGTGGTGTTCGGCGAGACGGAGAGGTCCGACGAGGCCGGCGCCACCGGCGTACTGGAGCTCTGCGAGTTCCCTGCCGGGCCACCCGGTCTCTACCCCGACCCGCGGTACATGACCGGACTGCGAAGCTCGGACGGGCAGTTCGCGTCGGCGTTGGGCCGGGCGTGGGCGGTTGCCGGCCGCGGCCCCGGGGCGCGCTGTGTGTTGTGGCGGCTGGTGTTCACCGACCGCTCCCCCACTCGTGTCGAAGGCCCCTCGCTGGGCGTCGCCTTCGCGTTGGGCCTGCGGGAGCTCCTGCGGTATCCGCAGCGGCGTAGGCCCAGCGCTGCCTGGCTGCGCGGTGTGTTCCACGGCCTGCGCCCTCGTACAGCGGTGACCGGTGCTCTGGGACACGGTGAGCGCCTGGACGGTGTCAGCGGCATGGAGGGCAAGCTGCTGGCGGCCCGCCGTAAGGGGCTGCGCCTGGTGGCGCCCGTCGCGAACCGGCCCGATGCGGCACACGCACCCGAACCGGCTGACGTGATGTTCGCCGAGACGCTCCGTCAGGCCGACCGGTATGCCCGCCGGTTCCGCACCGGCCGTCTGGTCACCGTGGTGGCACTGGTCCTCGCGGTGGTGGCGTCCGGGGTGGTGGTGCAGTACCGGGAGGCCACGGCACGGGAGCGGATGGCGCAGGCGCATAGGCTGGCGGAGGTCTCGGCGGACCTGCTGTCCACGGACGTCACGCTGGCCGGGCTGTTCGCCGAGCGCGCGTACCGGCAGCATGCCGATCCGCAGACCCGGAAGGCGCTGTTCCGAGCGGTGACCGAGAGCCCGCATCTGGCCGGTTCGGTCCGGGCCGCCGGCACGGTCTCGGTGGTGGCGGCGTCACAGAACGGCGAGCGGGCGCTCACCGGAACCCGCAGCGGTGACGTGGAGGTGTGGGGCCTGGAGGGCGGGAGGTTCACCGGGCATCACCGGAGAGTCGGCCGGCTGCCCGGCTCGGTGGAGACGGTCGCTTCCGACGCCGACGGCCGCGTCGTGGCTGCCTCCGACGACCGGACGGTCAGTGTCTGGACCGCCGGACAGAGCTCTCCTGTGCCCAGCCTGCCCGAGGGCCAGACGCCTGCGGCTGTCGCGGTCTCGCCGTCCGGCCGCTTCATCGCGGTCGCCACCGATTCGGCGAAGTTCCAGGTACCGGGCATCCTGTCGGTGCTGGACCGGGATTCAGGCCGTACCGAGCGACTGAAGCTCGCCGAGCTGTCCCTGGCTCCCAGCGCCCTCGCCTTCGACGGAGACGAGGAGTTGGTGGTCTCCGAGTTCGGATACGGCGGTTGGAACCGCGTCTCCGTACCGCGGCTCAAGCGCACAGCCGGCAGCACCATCGGCTTCGGCGTACACAACTCGGCGTCCGCTCTCGCCCCGGACGGCAGCCATATCAGCTACAGCAACAAGGCTTCCTCGTTGCCGGTCTGGCCTTCCCGGGGCAAGCCCGAGGTCCATGAGCCGGAGCTCGTCGCCGACACGGAGCCGGGGCTGCCCTCGGCGCTCGCGGTCAGCCGGGGCGGCACGCATGTGGCGCTGGCGATCGGCTCCACGCTGCGAGTGAGCCGGACGCACGGGCCGGACGAGAAGGGTTCCGGGCCGCTGACGTTGTCGGGTGCCGGGCCGGTGCCGGCGAATGCGGTCACCTTCCTCGGCTCCGGCGGCGACCGGCTCCTGTCGGCCTCCTCGGAGTTCCTGAACCTGTGGGACCTGAGGCAGCACACCAGAATCGCCTGGGAGAGCAAGATCGACATCCCCGGTTCCTGTCTGAGCTGCGCGCCACCGCAGGTGGCGGTGGCACCGGACGGGCAGGACGCGGCGTTCGTCGACGGATCGGGCGACAAGCTGGCCATGGCGCGGCTCGGCCCGCCAGGCACGAAGCCGCGGGGTTACGAGGGCACGATGCGGATTCCTGGCTTTTCGACGCTCGTGTGGCGGCCGGACAGCAGGCGGCTGATGGTGCTGGCGCCGGACGGCAGCGCCCAAAGAGTTGAGCGGGGCAAGAAGTGGCGCGCGGGCAGCTCCTGGCCCCCTGTGCCGAATCCGCTGAGGTTGTCCGATCCCCCGGCCCTGGCGCGGTACCTGCCCGATGGCCGGACGCTGGCCGAGGTGCACATGTCCGGCACTGTCTGGTTCCGGGACGCGGCGTCGGGGAAGGCGCTGCGGAAAGTCGACGGTCCGCGGTCCATGGCGCCGACTGCCGACGGCAACCAGCAGCCGTCGTCCACCCACGTGGCGCTGAACGAACGAGGTTCGTACGCGGCGATTCTGGAGCAGCAGACCGATGACAACCCCTCCGGCGAGATCGTCCTGCACGTGATCAGCACGGCTTCCGGCCGGATCCGTACGATCCCGGCAGACGGCGCCCGCGGCATCACCTACAGCGGCGACCACCTGCTGATCCAGCACGACAACGGCAGCATCAAGGTGCGGTCTGCCTCCGGCGCCCGGGAGCTCGATACCGCAGAGGGTGTGGACGACCCTGCGGTGGGTCCGGTGACCGATGGCAGGTTGCTGGCAGGCACCACCGTCAAGGACCAGGCCGTCCGCCTTCTCGACCTCGCGTCGCAGACCGGTATTGGCACCCTTCCTCTGCCTGAGCACAACTTCGAGAACTCCACCGGTCTCGCCCTCATCCCGGACGGCACCGGGCTTGTCACCGCAACCGAAGCCGACTACTCCGAGACCGATTCCCCCTCAGCGGACGGCCCCACCACCGAAGAACTCGGAACGCTCATCCAATGGAGGCTCGATCCACGTGACTGGATCAGCACGGTCTGCGCCACTGCCGGCCGTGAACTACGGGCCCGCGACTGGGAGCAGCACATGGATTCGCCCACGCCGTCATCACTGCGTTGTGGGAAGTAGGACAGCTGCCGCTGTGCTGGCAGCGGTGCTCGTGGCGACCGGTTGCGAGTCCTCCGGCTCCGGCAGTCGTACGGACGCTCGCTCCACCCCCTCCGCCTCCCCCTCCCCCGCGTCTGCGGTGATCCGTCTGCCGCCCAAGGCGCGGCCTGCGGACATGGTGGTGAGCCGGGACGGGACGCTGTGGGTCGCCGAGCCCTCGCTGGCTGCGATTGCCCAGATCGCACCGTCAGGGAAGGTCACCCAGCATCCGTTGC
Source organism: Streptomyces sp. Alt3 (assembly GCF_030719215.1). Classification (NCBI taxonomy): domain Bacteria; kingdom Bacillati; phylum Actinomycetota; class Actinomycetes; order Kitasatosporales; family Streptomycetaceae; genus Streptomyces; species Streptomyces glycanivorans. Next base: position 160,428 of record NZ_CP120984.1, read on the forward strand.
CGCGAGACGGAGGCTTCGCTCCAAGCCCCTCGGATCTGGTCCCCTCTCCTGACGGCGGGATCTGGTACGCCGCGGGTGACCAGCTGGGGCACCTCAGCAGGTCGGGGCATTTCACCTGGTGGGACGACGGCACGGGGAAGGGCAACGGCCCCGGGGAAGGACCAGATGTGCCCGGCTTTCCCGACGCACTCACCCTGGGGCCGGACAACACTGTCTGGTACGAGCACTCCGCCGCCGGCGACAAGGTTTTCAGCCGTGTCGACCTGAAGCAGGGGCCGAGGCAGATCACCCGGCTGGACACCCAGTTCAGCGTCGTCTCCATGACCGAGGGACCGGACGGCGCGGTGTGGTTCACCCAGAGTGAGGAGTACGACGCGAAGCAGCCCGAAGGCATCGGCCGCCTCACCCCTGACGGGAAGTACCGCAAGTGGCCCTTGCCTGAGAACTCGGCCCCGGGCGCCCTTGTCACCGGCCCGGACCGGGCCCTGTGGTTCACCGACTGCGCCGGCATCAGCCGTTTCGACACCGACGGAGACCTCACCCGCTATCCGGTCCGCAACGCCACATACCTGGGCGACATCGCGGTAGGTACCGATAAATCGCTCTGGTTCACCACCGGCCAACGCATCGGCCGCATTACTCTCCAGGGCCGCATGACCCTGTGGCCGGTCCCGGATGCCGAGGACCTGGGTGCTCTGGTGCCTGCGGAGGACGGTTCCTTCTGGCTGGCTGATCGTAAGGCCGACGTTGTCCGACGCTTCACGCCGCCTCGATGAGGAGACAAGAGAGATGAGGTACGTGTCGGCTGCCTCCAGAGCGACAGGACGCCCGGCTTCAACGAACCTGCAGGACCCGCCTCCGTCCCTGTCCCTGCCATTCAAATTTCCCCGTACGAGGCCTACTTCGCCCTGAGGCGGGCGCGGGGCGACAACTCTGCGGGGTGATCCCTCACCGCACGACGAACCCCACTGGTGTTGTCCGCGGACAACAACCACACGCCCGCGCTCAGCCACGCCCCGGGCGCGCTCGCTTGCGTGAGCGCGGAGGCACGTGTCCCGTCAGAGACGCGCTCGTCTCCCCCGTGTTGTCCGCGGACAACACATCTGCCCGCGCCTTCGTCGCCGTGCGGGCGCATTTCGAGGTTCCCGTTCCACGGCTACGCGGGGCGGCCCCATGCCCCAAAATGGAGCCGTGCTCCCCCACGTTCACCAGGTCACCAAGTACGACCCCGCCGACCGCGACGAACACGGTCACTACGTCGGTGCTCGGGAGGTCACGAGCGACCGCGGCGAGTACGAAGCGGCCTACCTTCAGGCGGTCGCGACCTTCGCAGCGGATGCCGGAGTCGACCGCCTCTCCGTACGCGAGCCAGGCGTTCCGTCCTTCGTGCATTTCGGATCCGGAGAGGCTGAGGACGACTACGGGCTCGGCACGCTTTTCCCGCACGGCTTGCACGACTTCCACGATGGAGCTGAGGTACGACTCGCCACCGCTCTGGAGCTGGTGAGAATCATGCTGCGGGACAGCGGCGCCTGGTGCCGCTTGGAGGCGGACGGCATCTTCGAGGTACATGTGGGCTGGGACCAGTACCTCTACATCTGCACCAGCCGGCCGAGCACGGACGCGGTTGCGCGAACCCGTGCGCTGGGACTGTTACCTGAAAGGTTGATTGCTTCCCCCTACGCCGTGGAGACCGAGCCGTCGGACATTCAGCGGCCGGCCGACGATGAGTTCTGGTCGGCGCTGTCCTGGGCCGTCGGCTCAGGACGTGCGGGGATGCTGGAGGAGACGTACATCGAGGGGGCAACCCGGTACCACCGGCTGAGCAGAGACACCCTCGACGTCGTACGCACGCGACTCACGCCACGAGCCCGGCTGGCTGTCTGGCCCGCCCTTTCTCCCGACGTCGGCGCTGTTCTCGGCTCGCTCCCCCGCGACGGTCTGGTCGAAGGCGTCTGGCAGGACACGGACGGCCGACTGCACAGTGCTGTGGCGGACGAGGAGGACTATGCGGAGCTGACCACGCGGATGGAAGGCGCTGCGGCCGCGGCTCTTCTGTCCATCGATGCCGACGAACGAGTGCCGCTGTTCACCGCTGTCCTGCCCGACACCGACGGTGTCGTACGGGCACGCTGGCAGACCGAACCGACCCCCGAGGACCGGAAGTGGGCCTTCCTCAGGACGCTGCAGCCCGGCCAGGTCGTGACGGGCACGGTGACCGAGACAGCTCCGTTCGGCGTCACCTTCGTCGACGTCGACGGATACGAAGGGTTCATCAACATCCCTGAGCTGTCCTGGCGTTCCGTGACTCATCCGGCCGACGTCGTCTCTGTGGGCCAACGGATTCACGCGGAGGTTCTGGGCGTCGACGGAGTCCGCGGGCAGATGGCGTTGTCGCTCCGAGCTGTGCAGGACGATCCGATGCAGCAGCTGACGGGACAGGTCGGCACCACTCTGTCCGGTCACGTCACCAAGCTCGTTCCGTTCGGCGTGTTCGTGCGCATCGAGGAGATCGAGAACGGCTTTGCGGGACTGGTCCACAACTCCGAGCTGCTCGGGCGACAGGAGAAGGAGCCCCAGGGTGGCATCGAGGTAGGGAGCACTCTGCGAGTCAAGATTCTGGACGTGGACCTGGGAAGCCGTCGGATCACGCTGTCTCAGCGACAGGCTGACCCGGAAGTCTGACCAGGGCCGGTCGACGGTTCTCGGTGCGGAGGCATCGCCTCTCCCCATGCTCTCCCTGGAAGAGTTCACGGGCTCACCCGGTAGTTCAAGCAAAGCTTCCGACACTGAAGTACGCCGAGCTGACGCACCAGAAGCAGGCTGCGCTCGCCCGCCGCTTTCGTCGTTTCGGTGTCGCGATGATGCCGTACGGCGGCCGGAACCGGGCCGCGCTGGTTGTTGTCCGCGGACAACACACCGCCGCCGTGCCTTGGCCCATCCTTGAGCCTCGGGCGGGACTGTCTGACGTCCCTTGAAACGCCAGAGGACGAGCAACAGGGCCACGATCACGATGAAGGCAACGCCGAGCGAGGTCCACCTCCTGAACGGTGCCGCCCTGCTACGTGGTCTTCGTACGGGCGTCGCTCCACGTTGCCGTTCCGCACCAGGCGGAGATACCGGCTCTTCGGCGGTTGTCCGTGACTCGGGCGGCACCGGAGGACATGTGGCCGCTGAAAACGAAAAGGGTGCGCCGTGGATCGGCCGATCCACGGCGCACCCATCGCTGCTCACACGTAGGAGTGGAGCTCCTCGATCAGCTGAGTCAGCTGCTCCGGGGGAAGCCCCGAGGCGAGTGTGCGCGCCTGTTCCTCGACGGATGTACCGAGTTGGCGCACCAGGAGCAGGCTGCGGTGGTCCGCCGGTACCGCCGTCTCGTCCTCCTGGTGGTCCGGCCTTGCCGTAGACGTGGCCGTGCCGGTCGTGTTGTCCGCGGACAACACGGGAGCGGGAACAGACGTGGCTTTTGCCGGTGACTGCGACTCGCGGACATCTGTGTTGTCCGCGGACAGCACAGGCCCCTCAGCTGGAGCGGGACCTTGGGGAGTCGGTGTCCGTGTCCGAGCCGAGGCCGACAGCGCGGTGTCCGTCTCGCGAGGCGTGTTGTCCGCGGACAACATGGAACCCCGGGCGGGGGAGTGGTCCATAGGCTCTGCGTTGTCCGTGGACAACAGGGATCCTGTGGCAGCGGTCTGCCGTGCACGCTGAAGGAGAAGCTTTTCCTCCTCGCGCACACGGACCTCCTGCTCCCGGGTCTCCTTGAGATGGGCGAGCAGCCCCGCCCCGTCCAGCCCAGGCTCTTCCTTCAGCCGCCGTGCGAGCAGCCGGCCGTCACGCTCGGGGAGTGAGCCGGAGCTGAGCATGGCCTGCAGCTCGGACGGGAGTTCAAGGAGGGCGAGCTGGTTGGTGATCCAGGAACGGTCACGCCCCAGCCGCTTGGCGGCACGCGTGCGGGCGCCCTTCTCCGACTCCTCGCTGCACACCCGCACTAGTTCGAGGACGCCGCGCGCACGCTCCACGACATCGAAGTCCTCGCGCTCCAGGTTCTCCTTGAGCAGGTGGTCGACGAACTCCTCACGGGAGGCCGCCAGATCGTCACGTACGACGAAGTCCAAAGCCTCCAGGGCCACGTGGACCGCGCTGCGAAAGCGCCGCTCGCCGTTGACCAGTACGTAGGCGGAGTCACCGATCTGCGCCTCGTGCTCCGGCCAGAGCCGCAGGTACGCGGGACGGGACACAGCGACGCACGCGGCGAGCTGCGCGATACGCAGCTCCTCACCGAAGCGGGTGAGGTCCTCATCGGAACCGAAGTTGCGACGAGGGTTGAGCGGCGTCGGTGCGACATCCTCCAACGGCAGACGCCGAAGCTCGTACGACGGGACGTCGCCCTGCACTATGGCCTTCGCCCGGCCACGAGCACTGCGGCCACGCGGCACACCTCCGAAGGAGGAGCCGGTGCCGAGCCGGTCGGCGACGCTCATGACATGACCTTCCGGGCAATGGCGCGCATGACCTCGGACTGCTCGCAGTCCGGGGCGTAGGACAGCAGGGGCTGCTTGAGACGCACGGACTCGCGCTGCTCCTTGAGCTCCGGCATGATGCCGACAACCGGCGGATCGCCGATCTCCTTCCAGCTGTGGAGCGACGAGGTCGCGATGTAACCCTTGCGGCTGTCATACATGTTGACGATGAAGCCGAGCATCGAGATCTCGACCTCCATGTCGACGCTCAGGTCCTGGATCTGGTCGTAGAGCATGTCGTACGCGTCGGCGGACGAGTCCTCGGCGAGCACGGGGATGAAGATGCCGGACAGGCCCGATGTCTCGCCTTCACGTGTGCGGCAGTAGTACAGCGCCGTGTCCATGGTGTATCCGAGGCTGGGCGGGCAGTCGACGACGATGTAGTCGAACTCCTTCTCCAGCGGCTCCAGCGCCTTCTCGAGCGCGGTCTCCTTGATGCGTACGAAGCGGCTCGTGGCGAGCTTGGCGTCGAGCAGGAACGCGTCCTTGCAGGCCGGCAACATGAACAGCCGACCGCTGAAGGCACCGTCCTCTATCGGGACGAGCAGCTCGCGAAGCTCTCCCTTCGCCTCACCGAGCATGTGCTTGGCCAGGCTGGGGGACTCGATGTCGAACAGCTCGTACCCGAGCTGCTTGGTGAGGTGGCCCTGCGGGTCGAAGTCGATGAGCAGCACGCGGTTGCCTGCCTCGGCCAGCGCCTGCGCCACACCTGAGGACGTGGCGGTCTTGCCGACCCCGCCCTTCTGGTTGCCGAAGATGAGCCGCCGGGCCCACGCGGGCCGGGTCGCTGTGCGCCTGGGGGAGAGGTGGGTGTCGAGCCACAGACGAATCGCCTGGGCGATGCCCTGGTTGAAGGGGATGCCGCGCTGCTTGCAGTCGTTCTTGAACTCCCCGTACAGCCCCGTGGGGAGATAGGTGGAGAACGAACTGCCGCCAGTGGTGTCCACGGGGACGCGCTCGGCGTCATCTGCACGCCATGCCTGCACGCCTTCGGTCACGGCGTCCTTGATGTCGACACCCAACTCGGCAGCTCTGACCTTGAGTTCTTGCCGCAAGGGCGCTGGCAGCTTGGCGACTACCTTTTCCCTGTCATCAGGGGAGTAAGGGACGGTCATGCGGTTACCTTACTCACCTCGTCGAGGGTTATGGCGCAGGCGGAGTGAGAATTTGTGGTGTGTCGCCCGGATGAGGAAGGGATGCTCGGGGGTGAGCGGCTCAGGGGGGATGGGGCAATTGGGGGTTTGGGGTGCATTGTCAGATTCGATGAAAGTGCATCAGAAGCGACTTGGCCGCTGACAGAACCGCAGGTCGGTCAGCCTGCTCCCCGCGCGCGCGGGGATGGTCCGGAGCGCGACACCTGGAGGGAGGCCCACACCGTCTGCTCCCCGCGCGCGCGGGGATGGTCCCGTGGGCTTCTGCGTAGCCGGGACCAGGATGATCTGCTCCCCGCGCGCGCGGGGATGGTCCCACCGTGACCGAACAGCCCCTCAGTCCCGCCTCCTGCTCCCCGCGCGCGCGGGGATGGTCCCGCGGGTCCAGTGTCCGCGGTGGCATGGTCACCCTGCTCCCCGCGCGCGGGGATGGTCCCGCCAAGGAGCCGGACGGCAACACCTGGCCCCTCTGCTCCCCGCGCACGCGGGGTTGGTCCCAAGCGGTCGGCGGGCAGGGCATTCCCGGTAGCCAGGGCCGTCCCCGTGGACTGCTCTCCGCGCACGGGAGCGGCCTCCTCGGCCACATGCCGTACGGGAGCCTCCGGAACTGCACCCCGCACGCGGGGTCAGCATGGAGATAGCGCCCAGTTCGCACGGGCCGGCCAAGGCCACTGCTCAGGCATTGAGTTGGCCACCGGAAGTGAAGCCTGCCCGGACAACGACCTCTTGCTGCGGGCGGAGTCTGTGTTGTCCGCGGACAACACGCGGCCCTGGGTTCGATCTCGCCAGGCTCGCAGTAGCGCCACGATGCACGCAGCAGGGCCAGGGGCTGTGCAGCTCACGGGGCAGTGCCGACAACTGCTCCCGTGATGGTGACGGTGACGGATCAGCCGCCAGTGCCGAACGGGCGGCTCAGGTACTTGTGGTGTCGCGGTCGTCGGATGTGAGCAGGTAGGCGATCGCCATGCTGCCGAGTTCGTCCGCGTACTGGCGTCTGGCCGCTTCTCCGGTGACAGGGTCGGGACGTACGGAGTTGTGGAAGCAGGCTCCGAGGATGGTCCGGGCCGTCGTGTCCAGAGCCATCTGCGGGTCGCAACGCCGGATCTGGTCGGCGTAGGGGGCTGCCGCTTCCAGCAGGAGGCGGTGAAGTTCGGTGATGGTGCGGGCCCCGCGGTTCAGGGGTGTGGTTCCACGTGCGCGCAGCAGTTCGGGGAAGAGGCTGCTGCTGTCGGCGAAGGACTGCAGCAGGGCGTGCGCGTAGGCGTCCATGACGCCGGAGAGCGACGGTTCGGCCTTCCGCAGTTGCTCGGCTACGTACTCCTCGCGCCGTTCCAGCATTCTCTCCGTCAGGGCGGCGACCAGCTGTTCCTTGTCCACGAACCGGCGGTAGATCGTGCCGACCGAGACTCCGGCACGCTCTGCGACGCCGGTCATCGTCATCTCCTCCAAGCCGGCCGAGGAAGCGATCTCCTCGGCTGCCTGTAGTACGCGAGCCAGGGTCGCCGCGCTGCGCGCCTGCCGGGGTTCCCTGTATCGCAGTGGGCGATCCGGCTCGTCGGTCATGCCCTGCATCGTAGTGGAGGCGGACCCACCAGGGACTTTTGACAAGTGCTGTGCTCCTCCGTGTACCGTCGGTATGTGAATGCGAATTCGCATTCACATAATACTGGAGGTTCTCCATGACCGACGACCAGGCTTTCCCGCCCGTGACCGTGACGCTCGACTCGGGGCCCACCGGCGCCGGAAGCATCGACGACTTCGAACTCTTCTACGCCCGCCGCGCCCTGGACCGCTTCCGGGCGCGGTTGGGGCGCGAGGGCCTGCTCGAACTTCTGGCCGCGGACATCGAGGAGGGGAACGCCTTCCTGCGTCAGAGTGCGCTCGACTCCGACGGCAGCTTCACGGCCGGCACGACAGTCCTCACGACGCGTGGGCTCAGCTCAGGCGAGTTCCTCGCCTGGATGGAGAAGGCCTTCGCGGGGGACGAGTACGCACTCCTGACGGCTCACCCCGAGCACTATGTGATGGCACCCGGGGCCGATGGGGCCTTCAACGTGGTGGAAAACATCGGCCCCCACGTCTGCTCCTTCTTCATGGGCGGCTGGGGAACGGACGCGATGGCCTGGGCCACGGACGCGGACGAGCTCCTCCCGGAGTCCGAGTTTCCGCACAAGATGTCCTCGAACCTCTTCCTGGCCGACGGCACCGTCGTGGGGCGGGCTCTGACCCAGTTCGGTGACACCCCCGACGGCTTCACCGCGAGCCTGACGGTCTACGTGCCGAGCGCCTGCCCTCGCGATGTCCTGGAGCACCACCTTCGGCACTACGCCGTGGAGTTCAGGAACTGGATCACCGCTGCCGCGCAGACCCGCGTGTGAGATGTCTGCTCAGCCGTCGGGCAGGTTCGGTCCGGTGGGCCACACTCCTGACGGCCGACACGCGTCGCCAAGGCCGGCGCCGCCCAGCCGCCCAGCAGCCGGGCAGGGCGCGCAGCCGCGGCCGCGACGCCTGATGTGTCGGGCAGGGTGAGACAACCGAGGTGAGGCGACAGCGCTGGCGACCGCGACAGCGTTCGCGCCGTCGATCGAACCTGGGCTGTGCCCGTGGTAGCGGCAACTGACACCCTCCCTGAGCATGACGGGTCCGGTGGTTCTTGTCAGGACCACCGGTCCTGCGCGCCCTGCGCCCGTGCCGCACGGCACCTCACCAATCAACGCTCAGCCTGTTCTGCGGCGTCCTCACCGGGCCCCGATCCCACAGTGCCCCTTCCGTGCGCGCTACGACGGAAATGTCCAGCCGATGGTCTGGAGCACTCGCAGTGAGCCACAGCTGTCGCAGGTCTCGAAGGCTCCTCTCGTCTCGCACGCCAAGAGTGCAGCCTTCGCCTTCGCCGGCGAACGACGTCCGAGCACGGCCTTCACGTGGTGGTTCAGACGAACGACGGGGTTCACCCTTCACGAGAACCGCCGCCAGGAGGACGCCGCCGAACGCCACGCACTGGAGGTCTGGCGTACCGGCGACCCCGAGCAGGTGCTGCGTCTGCTCGCCGACCGGGGCGGATCCACCCCACCGAGTCCGCGGACGAGGCCCGCTCGCAGATCCTCACCGCCTGGGACGAACTCCGGCGCGACCGATGGCCCGACACCCACGACCTCGTCGACGAGCTGGTGGTGCTCGCCACGCACAACTCCGAAATCGACGCGCTCAACGCCGGGGCCCAGCAGATCCGACGCGCGGCCGGCGAACTCGGCGACGAGCACACCTACGCCCTGCCCGGGGCAACCGGCTCACCCCCGGCCTCCGGTGACGCCGTACGGGTGCGCACCAACTACTACCGCAGCCGAGGCGACCAGGGACCGGATCTGCTGAACGGGTACCGGGCTGTCGTGAACGACACCGGCGAGGACGGTCGGATCGAGATCACGTGGCGCACCCGTACGCGCGGTGAGAACACCGCCCTCGTGTCCGCGTGGCTGGCGCCGGACCAGGTCGCTTCCTGGGCCCTGTCCCTCCGGTACGCGATGACGATTGCGGCATCGCAGGGGATGACTTGCGACACGAGCCTGCTGTACGGGCACGGCGCCAACGCCTTCGCGACGTACCCGGGCCTGACCCGGGACAAGTGGGCCAACCACCTGTGGCTACCGCTCGCGGTCATCGAGAGCGAGGGCACCCGCGCCCGGCTCGGTCGTCGGACGAGGTTCTTGCCGCCGTGGTGGATGGGGACATGAGTGTCGTCTTCCTCGCTGACCGCGCCGCGATGAAGTCGCCGGTGCGGGCGTTGCTGGCTCTGTCGACCGTCTGGGAGGACGTGAGTGGCCTTGACTCCGTCTACTACCAGGAGCTCATCGAGTCGCCGGAGCCCCAGGAGTGTCGAGCTGTGCCCGCCGCGGTGCACGGCGTTCAGGCGGACCTGGCGCTCGGCAACGTGGACTTCGCAGAGCGCGCTGCGGCCGCTTCCACAGAGCCTGATCGAGTATTGCGGCCCATCTGACCGGAACAGCGGGCGGCCGTTGCCTCAACAGATGCGAGTCGTTCGTGGGGGCATGTCGTTGCGTGGTGCGCAGTGGGCGCGGATTGTCCTTCCGCCTGCCCAACTGGACTTGATGCAGCCGAGGCGACATATTTCTGGGCTAACTTGGATGAAATGGCGAGTTTGACGGATTCAGTGATAGTCATGCAGAACGACGCTCTCGGATGACAAACTCGCAGTTCAGTAAGAGTGCTACCCATCCGCCCGCGGGGATGACCTCCCGGGGCCACCGTGGGCCCGGAGTGCTCCTGCACCTGCGGCTTGCCCTGCTGGTCGTGGTCACCCAGCGTCGCTCCGACTCCGCCTTCGACTATGCCGGAAAGACCAGGCATCTCACTCGAAGCGGCCAGAACAGGGTAGTAGGGCGCTGACCAGCCGAACTGTCAGCGCATCTCCCGCCGAGGAAAGAAGCGCTGCCGCAGTCGATCACCGACTTCACCTACGACGATCACCAACACAGCACTCGCCGCACACCCCGCGAGGTCCGACGGCTGACCGGCAACCTGGGCCAAGAGCCAAAAGGTCGCGGTAATAGCCGCCCACCACATAGCCCACAAGCTGATCGCGGACCACCGACGCCGTCTCTTCACGCCATCAAGATACGTCTCTCACGCTGTGCTCCGAGCGGCTGGGAGCCGGAAACAGGTACTGAAATCCCCCCGACCCGTCCCGGAGCCAACGAGCGATCCCTCAGAGAGATTCGCTGGTTCGATCGCTGGATCGGCACAGACGTAAAGGGCTCCTGCTGCGTTGACGCCCCACACGTTCGTCCGGGAGGCCGCTGCTGCCGGGCCGGCATCCCGGAGGCCACCCTCCCACCACGGTCTTCAGGAGCGGGCCTGTCCCACGCGCCGGCACTGACCGGGAAGGAGGTCGCCCACGAGCCTGCACGCTGAACACCCGTCCGCACCAGCCGGGTTACGGAGGGCTGGGGCCGTCGACGCGCCCGACGCTACTGAGGTGAGGGCGTCCGGGCCGGGGTGGCGGCCTCGCCCACGCGAGCCTCGACGCACTCCTTCCGGCCGTCGGCCTGCGCCGGCCGGAAGCAAGCCCGGACGGTGCTATCGGGACGGACCTCGGTCATCTTGGTATAGACGAAGGTCGCCGCGTCGTCCTTGTTCCTGATGCGCACGCCATGAGTCGGGCCGTCTGCCGTGACCTCCACCCGGTCGCCGATCTCGGTCCCCCAGACCCGTGCCCAGCTCGCACCGCACTTCCTGCTGTGGCGCAGCTCGATGTGGGCACCGGTGGCCGTGCGGTACGAGGTGAGGGTGTCGGGGTCGATGCCGCAGATCAGGCGCATCGGGTCCCGGCCCTCGCAGGCGGCGCCGTGGCATTGGGGAGCGAAGGAGAACGGTACGGAGGCCGGTCGGGGCTCGGCCTCCTGAGCCTCCGAGCCCGGCAACAGTAGGAACAGCAGGACGGCGACACCACCGACGATCACGGTGTACGCCGACGCGAGCACCACGAGGAGCCTGCTCCCGCCAAGTCGCCACCGCCCGGTCCCGGCGGGCGGTGGCGACTCCTGAGGATTCGGCCGCGCCGACTCGTCCGTGGGAGGGGCGGATGATGCGGGGGCCGCCGTGCGCCCGCTCCAGTGCGACTCGGCGATCTCCCACAGGGCCAGCAGCCGCCCGTCCGGTTCGTTCGCGAGCCGGCACAGCTCCTGTACGGCCTGGCGAGGAGGCAGGCTCTTGCCGTTGAGGTAACGCTCCCACGAGGACTTGCTGTATAGCGTTCGCTCCGCCAGGGCCGCCAGGCTCAGCCCCGCACCGGCCCGCAGCTCCCGCAGCGCCGCGACCAGCCGGGTGTGTTCCGTGGTCACTTGGGCGTCGCCTCCCGTAGGGCCTGCCAGGTGGGCGGGTCGATGACTCCGTTCACGATCAGCCCGTTCTGCTTCTGCATGAGCTCGACCGCTCTCCGCGTCTTCGGCCCGAAGACGCCGTCGATCTCCCCCGGCGCGGTGCCCGCCCGGCGCAGCAGGCACTGCGCCTCAGCCACTTCGAGCCCCACCTGGGTGTTGGAGAGGAGGACGTCTGTGACCCGGCTCAGGTTCGCGTGCCAGCGGCCGTCACGCTGCTCCAGCCGACAGGTGTAGATCACCGGCACCAGGGACTCCGACACGGTGGCCGGGGCGGTCGCGACAACATTGCTGCGGTCGTGCGCGAGCTGGGTACGGGCCTCGGTGAGCCGCATGGCCAGCAGGAGTGCCGCAGAGACGGACAGCGCGGTGACCACGGCTCCCGCCGTGACCGCGGCGCGCAGGTGGCGCCCGTACAGCTGCTGCTTCGTGAGGGTGGGCTCCGGAGTCGCGGAGAAGTCCTCGGGGGTGTCGGCGGTGGTGACCGCCTTTCCCTCGGCCCAGCGCTGGGCGGCGATCTCGTGCATGACCAGCAGCCGGGCCGGATCGCCACCGTCCAAGCGGGCCATCGCCTCGACGGCCTCCCGGGGCGGCAGAGACCTGCCGTTCAGATATCGCTGCCACGACTTCGCGCTGTACCCGGTCTTCATGGCCAGTTGCCGCGTGCTCAGTTCGCTGTGGTCTTTCAGCCTGCGCAGCCGCACGATCAGCCGAAGGACGTGTGGATGCAGTTCTGCGGGCAGTTCCTTCCAGCGCGACACGCTTCCCCCCCCCACTCGTGTTCGGGACCGGGAGCCCTGCCCTCCGGTTCCAGCCTCATTCTGCACCAGCTGTCACGAGACCTGCTGAGACCTCGCATGGCGCGGAATGGACTGTCCGATTGTCGTCGCAGTCCCGCCGAAGAGACTCGGTGGGCGGTATCTCAGCAGGTCAGCGCGCGGGACGTCCCAGGACGAGGTCACTTCCGCGTCATGTGTGGCCGAAGCTCTCGCCGAACCCGCAGTCTCGTTGCGGAGCCGGCCGCTGCGGTCGGCTTCTTCAAGCGCACGTCAATTGAGGGGGACAGCATGCGAGCTCTCACGAGGGCACTCGTCAGTGTCGCCGCCGCGGTCGGGATCGCCGCCACCGGCAGTCCGGCCACCGCGGGCACAGCCGCGGCGGCTACGCCATCAGCCCCGAGGTCTGCGGTCGCAGCCTCGCCTTCCAGCGCCTCGGCCGCCACCACCTGGCAGGCCATGGACAAGGTCTGCAAGACGTACACCGCCCTCGACGGCGTCACGTCCAAGGGCCAGATCTGCGCCGAGGTGCAGAAGCGTGTCACCGACACCGGCTCGGTCACGGGATACCGGGGAAGGGTGGTCCTCGCCCCCGTCAACGGCTACGAGATGAAACCGACCACCTTCCACTGGAGCACCGGCGTTGGTCTTTCCGAGGTTTGTGCGGGAGGCTGCGCGCCGCAGGCCGGCGCCTGGACCTCCGCCTGGTCCCCGGTCCACACGGCCGGCTCCGGGCCGTACAAGGTGCAGGGCGAGTTCGGCGACGGCTCGCTGTGGGACCTGCACGCCTCCTGGAGCGCGTGGCAGACGGCGGACCAGACGTGCCTCACGTACACGGCCGGCAAGGTGTGTGTGCGGTACGAGGTGCGCGGCTACCGTGGCACCCTCCAGGAGCGCAGCCGCCTCAACTACACGCCGGTCAAGGGTGGGTACATCATCCCGATAAGCATCGGTGTGGGATCCGTGATCGATGGGAGCACCACGGGCAAAACCAGGACTCTCTGCCAGCCGTGCACCAAGCGGACGACGTCCTACTCCGCGACGGTGAGCCGGGACACGCCCAACCCCGCCGGCACCAACGAGTACTACGCCACCGCCAGGTTCGAGCATCCCAACGGCAAGACGTCGACCCTGAAGGCGGCGATCACCGGCTGACACCGGCGCGACCGCCCACCGCGAAGGCCCTGGCGCCCGCGGGACGCAGCAACAGCGTCCCGCGGGCGCCGGGTGTGCCGAGACCGTCCGCCTTGTCGTACATGGCCATCCAGCCCGTCAGGTACGTCAGGTCGGAGGCTGCGGCCAGCATGTCGGCGTGCACCCGCTCGCTGGCCTGGGCGCGGAGCCACGGCGCGACGGTGTTCACCAGGAAAGCGGCGGCTAGAGGGCGCGCGTGCCCGGCGCCGAACTCGTCGAGGATGTCGGCGATCCGGTCGGTCATCGACCGCACCGAGGCCACCTGCGAGACGCCGATGCGCGTGGTCGCCTTGCCGTCCGCGACCGGCTCGTCGGCAGCGTGTGCGGCCGTTGCGAAGGCGGGCACGGCCAGCGCGGCCGAGAACAGGGTGTAGGCCAGTACGCCACGACGCGAGGGGTCCATGTCAGCCCTTCCGAGGTCCAGCAGTTCCTCGACAGTGTCGGTCCCGTTGTCCCCGGCTCCGGCCGCCGACGGCGCGAGCCCGGCTTCGGCGTGGGTGACGGGACGTCCGAGACGTACGGACAGTGCTTCGACGATCAGTGGCCTGACCTCGGGCTTCGGCAGAGTGCCAGCAATCCAGTGCGCCACGGCCGTGCGGTCGTAGGTCAGTTCTAGTCCAGCCTGTGGCCCGAGGCGGTTGACCTTTTGGGCCAGCTGCGTGCGCGTCAGTTTCGCCTGGTCGAGAAGGTCGGCCAGGGCCGGGTTGGGTGTGCGGTTCCTTGAGGCCATGCACTCAACTCCCCAGAACTGCATCGCGTTCACGGTGTTCACGGTCGCACCGGCCCTCCACGGTACCCGCAGACGGTGACCGGGCGGTTACCTCTTGCACAGACGCCGAACGATCTCAGCCCAGGGAGACAGGGTGAGCACCACCATGAACACACGCGCGAGCAGTACGGCCGGGACCTGTCGGACTTCGGCCACGGCCGCGTACGCCGACGCCGTTCCCCGAGCCTCGGCAGTGGCTGATCACACCGCAGGCGCGATGACAGTGACCTTCACCGTCACCCCGCTCAGCGGCAGTCTCGCTCCGCGCGAACAGGACGCGCGACACGTCGCTGACTTGCGTCGCCTGGTGCGCGGCAGGCTCGACTCGTGGGGGCTGGCCGACCTCGCCGATGATGCCGAACTGATCGTCAGCGAGCTGCTCACTAACTCGCTCATCCATAGCGGCGGCACACAGGTCAGCCTGGACGTTGTTATCGAGGACGACCGACTGCGCATCGAGGTTGGCGACGGAGCCAGACGCCATCCCTGTCCTCCGGCGCACCTGTGCGACGAGGCCGAGAACGGACGGGGCCTCGAGATCGTGCGCTTCCTCGTCCAGGCCCGGGGCGGCGCATGGGGCCTCCTCCTGGCCACAGTCGCCGGCGGCAGCACCTTCCCGACCGCCGCCCACCTGGCCTCCTACGCCGGCCTCGCCCCGGCAACCAGACAGTCCGGGGCCGCGATCCACGGCGAACACGCCCCCAGAGCCGGCAACCGGCAGCTCAAACGCGCGATGTTCCTGTCCGCGTTCGCCGCCCTGCACGATCCCGTCTCCCGCACCTATTACGACCGCTGCCGAGCCTGCGGCACATCCCACACCCAGGCCCTCCTCCGCCTCGCCCGCCACCGCATCAGCGACCTGTTCGTCATGCTCCGCGACGGAACCGTCTACGAACCCAGAACCCCACGGCTTGCTTGACGAAGGACATAGAGGCCCCTCCGCTGGACGCCGACTACCCCCTGACGTTACCGACGCGGACGTCGAGCGCCCCTTCACACCCCTCGGTGAGCGCGAACTCGGGCTCGCCACCACGGCCGGCGCCGCGCCGGAACCCGGCCACACCCCGGGCCCGCGCCTGCGTCCGCTCGTCCCCGGAGACCGGCCCCTCCTCTCCGTGACGGGATCGATGGCGCGTCAGCCCCAGACCGGCTTCTCCCGGTTCTCGGGCTCCTCGGTGACGAACCGATCCAGGGACGTGGCCTGCCCACGTGCGAGGTCGGCGACGCGTTCCGGGCTGCCCGACTCGTGCAACCTGACGTCCTCCGAGTACCAGACGGTCACCATCAGGTTCTCCTGCCGGAAATACACCCACGAGCTGTTGAACTTGCCGTCCGCCCGGCGGCTCTCGTCCATGATCGACCGGACCGCGTGGTCACCCACCTCTTCGAGGACCTTGGTCGTGCCGGGTGAGTCCCCCGAACGACGTCCCAGCGTGATCCTTCCCAGCGCCTTGGTCGCGGCCTCCTTCGAGGAGTACAGCTGCGCGCTGACGATCATCTGGTAGGTGTTGAACTTCTGGCTGTCTGGGCTGGCCCAACCGCAGTTCGCCTGCTTGCTGTTGTTGTTGCCGTCATCGAGCAGCTCCTCGGCCGGCAGTTCCTCCCGCCCTCGCATGTCGTTGCGTTGCAGGTAGCTGCACAGGTCCGGCATCCGCTGGTATCGCGCTGGGGTGAAGGTGGGGGTGGGGTTGGGGCTCGACGGGTCGTCTCCCCAGGCGTCCGCGTAGTAGGTGGTGAGGGTAATCGCCAGGAGGCCGGTGGCCACCAGTACCGGAAGCGTACGTC
Organism: Streptomyces sp. Alt3; assembly: GCF_030719215.1. NCBI lineage: Bacteria > Bacillati > Actinomycetota > Actinomycetes > Kitasatosporales > Streptomycetaceae > Streptomyces > Streptomyces glycanivorans. Next base: position 176,517 of record NZ_CP120984.1, read on the forward strand.
CCGTGGGCCGACGCCGTGCCGTCGTCCCGGCGTCGGTCGACCCTCTGGGTGTGACGTCCGGGCCGGGGTCGCTCTTGTCGGGGGCGGCGGTGAGCGGCCGGGTCGCCGTTGGCTCGGGGACGGCTGATGTCTTTGGCTCCGCACCGTCGCGTTCGCCTGCCGGGACGGCCGCTTTCCGGTGCAGGCCAGCCAGGCATTCGTGCACGTCCGACGCGGAGCGAGGGCGCGCCTCTGGGTCGCGCCGCAGAAGCTCGGTGAGGAGATTCGCGACCGCTGCGGGGACGTCGGGACGCAGGGCGGTTACCCGCTGAGCCTCCCCGTCGAGTTTGCGGCGAATCAACGAGAGGGCGCCGCCGTCGCCGAAGGGAGGCTCGCCGGTGAGTAGGGTGAACAGGAGGCTGCCAAGGGCGTACAGATCCGAACGCTCGTCACCGCGCTGGTCCAGGAACTGCTCCGGCGCCCCGTACTGGGCGGTGCCAACGGGGGACAGGAGCGTCGTGGGCGCCACGGTGAACGTGTGGGCATGGGTGAAACCGGCGATGCCAAAGTCCACGACCTTGACCGAGCCCCCGGCCGTGAGCATGACGTTCGACGGCTTGATGTCGTAGTGGACGACTCCCGCGGCATGCGCCGCGACGAGTGCCGCGCAGACCTGCGACGTGATCTCCAGGGCCCGGCCCAGGGGCAGCGGACCGTGCTCGTGCATGTCGTGGGCCAGGCTGGCGCCCTCGACCCGCTCCATGACGAGGTACCACAGGTCGCCGGAGACACCGCGGTCGTACAAGGCGACGATATTCGGATGGTTGATCTGGGCCGCCGCCACCGCCTCGCGCTCGAACCGCTGGATCAGCTCGGCGGGAGCGTGTTCGTCGCGGCGCAGGAGCTTGACGGCGACGCCGCGGTGCAGAACGCGGTCGCGACCGGACCAGACCTCACCCATGCCCCCGCGACCGAGCGGCTCCTCCAGCTCGTACCGGTCCGCGATCAGAGCGCCCCGTTCCACGTGCGCGACCTCCGTCGATCCGCCCTTACCGGTAGCTCCGGTATCACGACTCACGCAAGCATCCCGTCCGCGGTTCCCGCAACGCGCGCGTTCGAACTCGAGATTGCGGGTCCGTCATCCGGCGCTGTCCGGGGCGTGCGACAGCAGGTCGGCGCCCCGGGCGATCATCTGGCTCTTCGGACCGTCGTCGGGTGGTAGGCGGGGACGAAGCGGCGGCGCTGGTCGCGGGTGAAGAACGCGGTGTTCGCAGGACCTGGGCGACCTGTTCGAGGCTAACGTGGACCGCCAGCTCGGGCTGCTGCCCGTCGCGATAGTCCTTTCGGAGATCGCCTAGGGCCAAAACCAGGCCCTTAAGCCCCGCCTCCTCGATCGTGTTGCCACCACCCCGCACCACCCGTTCGTCAAGCGCTCGCGAATCCGCTTCTACGCCCGGTCAGGACCCGTCCGGCAGAGGGCCGGGACGGATTTTCGCGAACGCTTGAATGACCGGCGGCCGGTGCGGACTGTTGGCCCCGCGCTCGAGCGGAGCGTCCTACAGAGAAGGGTGATGTCCGTGTCCACGTCCGATCTCCGCCCTCCTGGTCCCGCTGCTCCTGGCGCTCGTCGTCGGCCTGGTGCTGGGCGCGCTGGCGTACCTGTCCTACGAGCACCCAGCGCTCACCGGCCCGCTGACCCTCGTCCTGGCCGGCGCGGCCGTGGTGAGTTCCCCGGCAGGAAACTCACCACAGCAGGTCAGAGGGAACGCCGCCACTCACCACGGAGAAGCCACGGTACTCAGGACCTGCCTGGCGGGCCGTCAGGAGCTGGCCGTAGTGCCCGGTGTCGGGGTATGAGGCAAGTGAACGTGCACCAGTGCGGGTGGCTGTCCCTGGGCGGAGGGTGCCGGATAGGTTGATCGTTTGGGGCGGCGGCCCGCCGGTACGCGCCGGAGGAAAAGTCGGGGAATTTTTTTCTGTGCCGGATGTCGAGCAGGCGTGCGCGGCTCCGACTGAGGGATGGAAGCGCGCCAAGGGGGTGCGCGGGACACAAGGAGACACCTGATGAAGTACGTCGCGATGATCTACGGCAACCAGGCCAAGTGGACTCCTTCCCGGACGACGCCTGGCCCGAGGCGATCGCCAGGCAGGACGCGTTCAACAAGAAGTACCGCGAGAGCGGTGAACTGCTGGGCGCCTACGGCCTGGCGGACGTGGCCAACGCGCAGCTGGTGCGTCGCAAGGACGGCGCCCCGGCGGTCACCGACGGGCCGTACCTGGAGACCAAGGAGTATCTCGCCAGCTTCTACATGCTGGACTGCGAGTCCCTGGAGCGCGCGCAGGAGATCGCCGCCGACATGCCCTTCGCGGACACCGATCCGGTCGAGCTCTGGCCGGTCCTGCACGACGCCGCGACGGACCTGTGAGCGGGGAACCCGGCGTCGAGGACCTGCTGCGCGAGCTGGCGCCGCAGGTCCTCGGCGCGCTCGTCCGCCGCTACGGCGCCTTCGACACTTGCGAGGACGCCGTCCAGGAAGCCCTGCTGGCAGCCGCCTTGCAATGGCCCGCCGAGGGACTGCCGGACAATCCCCGGGGATGGCTGGTCACTGTCGCCTCCCGCCGGCTGGTGGACCAGGTCCGCAGCGAGCAGGCGCGGCGCCGGCGCGAGGACCGCATCGCCCTCGCGACCCCGCAGGCCGAGTTGCTCAGCCGCGCCGCGGACGCCGAGGCGACTGCGGACCGGGACGACTCCCTGGCGCTGCTGTTCCTGTGCTGCCACCCAGCGCTGTCGGAGCCCAGCCGGATCGCCCTGACCCTGCGCGCGGTCGGGGGCCTGACCACCGCACAGATCGCCGCCGCCTTCCTGGCGCCCGAGGCGACCATGGCCCAGCGCATCAGCCGCGCCAAGCAAACCATCAGGAACTCCGCGACGCCGCTACGCTTGCCGCAGCCGGCCGACCGGGCCGAACGCCTGGAAGCGGTGCTCCATGTGCTGTACCTGGTCTTCAACGAGGGCTACACCGCCACCGCCGGCAACGACCTGACAGCGCCTGCCCTGTCGGCCGAAGCGATCCGGCTCACCCGGCTGCTGCACCGCCTGCTGCCCGACCACGCCGAGACCGCCGGGCTGCTGGCCCTGATGCTGCTCACCGACGCGCGCCGCGCCGCCCGCACCGGACCCGGCGGCGCTCTGGTGCCGCTGGCCGAGCAGGACCGCGCCCTCTGGGACCGCCAGCTGGTCACGGAGGGCGTCGTCCTGATCAGCCGGACCCTGCCCGGGGGACGGGTCGGCCCGTACCAGCTGCAGGCGGCGATCGCCGCCGTCCACGATGAGGCCGAACACGTCGACGCCACCGACTGGCCGCAGATCCTCGCCCTGTACGACCTGTTGGAGCACTTGGCCCCGAACCCGGTCGTCGCCCTCAACCGAGCGGTCGCTGTCGCGATGGTGCACGGACCGACCGCCGGACTCGACCTGCTGACGGCACTGGAGTCCGACCGGCGCACCGCACACCACCACCGCCTGCTCGCGGTCCGGGCCCACCTCTTGGAGCAGCTCGGCAACCACGACGCGGCGGCCCACGCCTTCCGCGAAGCAGCCCGACGCACCACCACTACACCGGAACGGCGCCACCTCACCACCCGCGCGGCCCGCCTCACTCCCGGCCGACAGGAGTGACCAGCAAAACCGAAGAGCCGACGGACTCGAGCACCACCGCGGTGCACGTTCAGCTGTACCTACCTGTGCACTTTCAGGTGTACGCCGACACCAGCCCGGCGGGGGACATCATGCCCCGTCGCTTTTGCAGCTGTTGTGGGCGGGTGTTGCTCTCGCGGGTGAGCTGTGGCCGTCATCGGTGCCCAGTGGTGGCACCGCGCCGTTGGGCACGGCATGCGAAGGATCATGTGTGTGGAGGTGTCCGTGATGGCGTTGGGATGTCTGGGTCAGGCGCCCGCGCATGCCAGTGGGACCGCTGAGGACGGGCCGGTGGGTATCGGGGTCATCGGTGAGGGGCTGAAGGTGCGCGAGGTGCGGGTGCTCCTGGACGGCTGGCAGGACGGTGCCAGGGCCCGGGTGAGCCTCTGGCAGCGCGGGAGCTATGTCCGGACGGTGCGGGGGTGGAAGGCGACCAGTGCCCGGGAGACGCGCGGCCACCGGTTCGAGCACGCGGCATGGAAGATTAACAAGAGCTTCCCGCACCGCTCGCAGCTCTGTGTGGAGGTCACGGGCCACGACCGGATGCCGTGCGTCACGATCAAGCGCTGACACCCCGCACGACGTCGGCGCCCGCCCCCGGGACGAGATCCGGGGGCGGGCGCCGACGTACGAACACCTCTGGCCGGCGAGAGGCTGAACAGGCCGGGATCTACCGCGCGGGCTCGTAGGTGACGGCGGTGCCGGAGCAGTCTTCGGCGGTGCCGAGGAGGGCCTGGCGTTCGGCGTCGTCGACGGCGAGGTCCCAGCGGAGTTTCGTCGCGACCCAGGTCGCGGCGTAGGTGCAGTGGTAGGACGCGTCGGTGGGCATCCACTGCGCGGGGTCCTTATCGCTTTTGGACCTGTTGGAGGCGGCGGAGACCGCGATCAGCGTGTCCGGGGACCCCTGGTCGTTGGCGTAGGCCTCGCGCCGCTCAGCGCTCCACGGTGTCTGCTCGGAGTCGAAGACCTCGGCGAGCGGCACGAAGTGGTCCACGTCGAGCCTCCCGGCGTCGTTCACCACGAGGTTGTCGTACGCGCTGCGCCAGGAGCCGCCGGTGAGCTTGCAGCCGGCCGCGACCTCGGGTGCGTTCACGGCTTCGGAGAGGATGACCTCCCGGCGGGTGTCGCAGCCGTCCGTGGCGTTCAGTCCGCGGTTCCAGTGCTTGTAGAGGGTCCGCTTGTAGCCCTCCCGGTGCTCCTCGGCGACCGGGAGCTCGTCGATCGCCTCGAACAGTCCCAGCGACCGCCGGGCACCGAAGGCGCCGTTGGGGGTCTGTGCGGGGGCGTAGGAGGTGAAGGGGAGTTCTTCAACCGGCAGGGTGCTGGCGAAGGTGGGGGCGGGGGTGGCGAGCAGGGTCAGGGCGGCGAGGGCGAGCGCGGGCAGGCCGCGTCGCAGCAGGGGGATCATCACGAGAGGTGGTGTAGCAGCAGCCCCCTGCCCGACGGTTGGGCACCGACGCTACGTCACCCGATCGCGAGACCGGTTCACCTGAAGAAACGGAACACCCGAAGCACCCGCCGCGACCACCCTCCGCCGCGTGGCCGCGGCTGGAAGCGCGCGACACGGGTGGGTGGCACCCGGATCTGCGTCGAATTCAAAGGCCTGGCAACGAAGGCCCGTGTCACGTTGAAGTAGTCCCGCGGTTGCCGCAGGAGAGCCCGTACGGCGACCCTGGGATCTCTCCGGGGGCGGGCGCCGTCGTTCGTGTGGTCAGGCTGCCCAGTCCAGTCCGAGTGCGGCGAGCACGGCGAGTTTGTCGGCGGCGAGCTTGGCTCTGCGGGTCTTGCTGTTCGTGAGGAACACGCCCAGCTTGATGGGGTGTTCCTGGCCGTCGATGACGACGGTTTCGATGTGGGCTCGGGGCACGGTCACGGTGCCGGTGCGGGCCCGGTACTGCTTCAGCGCGAGGACGCCCCGCTCGAACGCCCCGGCCGTGGACGCCGTCTTCCTGGCCGGCACTGCGGGCAGAGGGGTCAGCCCGAGCGCTTCCAGGCGCTGCCGTTGCTCGGGCAGCAGTTTGGTCCACACCGCGTGTTCGCGCTGTCGGTTGATCCATGCGCCGACGTCGCAGCCGTGGACCAGGACGCCGGGAAGGACCTCGGTCAGCCCGCCTTCCTCGCCCAGCAGCGCGCGGGCGGTGGCGTAGTGGCGCTGCCACTCGGTCGACCCTGTCGTTGTCCGATCGGAAAAGCACCGATCGAGGAGGCCGGTATGGGACGAGACACCAAGCGCGCGAAGCAGGCCCGCAGGGACAGGCGCCTGCGGGAAACCTCCCGGACGGGCGCCTCGTCGGCCACTGTCCACGAGGTGCGCACCCCTGATGACCTCCAGAACGCCCTGGCGGTGATGCTGCCGCACCCGAAGGGCGGCGAATGGAGGTCCGACGTCATCGGAGCGGAGAAGCTCTCCTTGAAAGTCGGCTTCGATGGCTGGCCGCTCCTCAACGGGCACCGCGTCACCGAGGAGATGTGCGCAGAGCTCCAGGCCGACCGCCCGGACCAGACCGCCGACTTCGTCTTCGAGGACCTGGTCGCCATGGCCCGAGAGATGGGCCCACCCGATCTCAGCGGCCTCGCCAGGGCGCTTACCACCATTGGGGGGCTGCTCAGGCCATCAGCTCGATCACGAGGACGGCAGCATGTCCTGCACCCTCGGTCAGGACTGCCCCGGCGTTGCCCTGCCCCACGCAGGCTGGACCGACCGCCGCTGCCATGGGCCCTGCGCCCACTGCGACGGCCCTCCGGTCTGGTGGGTGTGCGACCGGCAGGAAGGCTGACCCGCATCAGAAGTGCGTCCGGCCCTGCGGTCCAGGGGCCGTCACCGCGAACCGCTCTGGTAGTCCGCGAAAACGAGCAGGGAAGCTGTCCTCTGGGCCTGCTTGTCTGTCGGGCGTACGCTCCCGGTCATGACAGCTGCCGCGCACCGTCAGGAGCCAGATCCCCCCTGGGGCTTCACCCTCGCACTCTGATTGGCAGGAGGCCCGCACCAATCGCGGTGAGGGCCTCCTGCCGTGCCACGGGCGGGCCGGCGGCCGTGCCTGCCGGTACGGACGGCCGGGGGTGCGGGATGGTGTCAGTCGTTGGTCTCGTGGGGGAGGCCGTCGTCCAGGACGATGCGGATGGTCTGGCCTTCTCCGTCGACGCCGGTGAGTTCGGTGGCGATGCGGTTGTAGGCGGTCGTGGCCAGTGCCCAGTCCGCTTCGAGCGGGGTGGTGGCGTGGCGGGTGTCCCAGAGCTTGATGAGCAGGCCGATGAGAGAGCGGCCGGACAGGACGGTCTGGACGCGGCCTTCCTTGACGTCCTCAACCGAGGGCGGGGTGCGGAAGTGGTCATGGTCGACGGCCAGGGCGGTGAGCCACTCCCAGGTGTCGCGGTGCGCGACCAAGTCCACGGAGGCCACCCCGGCGGCCTTCAGCAGCAGGACCCCGTGGGCCACCCGCGGGTCCTCGCCGCCGGTCGGCGCAGGGGCGGAAGAGGGCGCGGCGGGCGTGCCGTTGCCCTGGTAGGCGGCCTGGATCGCACGCTTGAGAGCGTCGTCCTGGTCCCGGTTCTGGCGCTCCGGTTCCGGCTGTGGCTGCTGCTGGTTGCTCTCCATGGTTCCCCCCTGGGAGTCGGTGTCGGATGAGGTGGGCGGTGCCGTTGCGGAGGCGGCGGGCTCGTACCCGTACTCAAGGCTGGGCTCTGGGGCCGCAGGCCCCCCAGGCGCCGGTGCGTCGGCCTCGGGTGCGTCGGCCGGCCGCTGGAGCTCCGCGAGGGGGCGGAGGATGACGGCGAGCTCCAGCAGCTGCTGGAGCTCGCCGCGGGTTTCGTTGAGGTCGCTGATCATCCGGTCCTGGCGGCGGCGTACCTCCCGGTTCTCCTCCCGCAGGCCGGTGACACCTCCCTGCACGACCTCCAGGATCTTCAGGCGAGTCTGGGTGAGATCACCGTGCAGGGCCGTCAGCCCGACCGTCGGGTCATCAAGACGACCGACCGGCGCCAGCAGGGCCCGTATCGCCTTCAGTTCCTCCATCGCGCTGCCGAACGCGTCTTTCCACTTCACGTAACCCCCTGGTCACTCAGAGCTGCAACCGGCCGTATCTCCCCATAAACACTCCATGTGACGCGCCGCTTTCCGGCCCTTCCTCTGGCCGGGACTACACCCCACTCTCCGAACGGCGAGGACACTGCGGTGCGGCGGCTTCCGGCGTCAACATGCCGCCAGCGCGACCGTCCTTTTCGGTGACCTCGACCTCGACCTCGCATTCCGTTCTGGGTGGTGCGTTCGTGGCCACATTCGCGGACGTGACCGATCCCAACCCTCCCGGCCTCGCCCCCCGACGCCGGACTGGATAGTCGAGCTGGGCATCGGCCAGGGCTGGCCTCCGATCGAGGTGCAGGCCGGCCACTGCCACGCCGCAGGAAGCCGGCGTCGGACCATCGGCCGGGACCAGGCCCGCTCCCTTCTCTCCGAAGGGATCCGAGCCGGCGCTCACTGCCGGCCCGATACCGATCTCGGGGTACTCGGATAATCACGCGATCAATCACGCTTTGATGGAAAAGAAGTTCCTGTGCGCAGGGTGCGCGTGTGGATCGAAGACGCGGATGCTGGCAAGCCATCGATGCCTCACGCCCCTTGGTGAACAAAGGGGGCCGAGGCATCGGTCGTTCTGCATATGATCTGAGCTGAGTTCAGGGAGGGGGCTGATCGTGGCGTGGGATGAGAGCAGCGAGGGCGGTACACCGGCTGGCCCGTTGGTTCCGGGGGGTGGTGGTCTGTTTGGCTCGTCGCCGGCGGAGAAGAATGCGGCGGCGAACGGCATCGAGACCGAGTTGGAGCCGGACACCAAGAAGTTTTCAGATGGTGCGAAGGAGAGCACCAGCACCGCGGCCAGGACGCTTGACGGCTGGGAGACCGCCTCCGGCCTGAAGAAGGTCGTGGGGATCTGGGATCAGCAGGTGAGAGTGCTGATGGGGCGACTTGCCGCGGAAAAGGCTTCTTTGCGCAACACTTCGGGTCTGTTCTTTCAGAATGATCTTGGCACGGGCAGCGAGCTTCGAGGTGTCAGATCCAGTCTTGACGAGCTGTAGGCGGTCGGTCCGTGCTGTCGTATCAGGAAATCATGACGACCGATCTCACTGTTCTGACCAAGGCTGCCGAGAAATGGGAAACGATGGCCACCGACCTTGCGAAGGTCGGGAAGCGCTACGGGGAGACCGTCCAGAAGATCACGCTGGGACAGAACTGGCATGGGCTCAGCGTGGAAGCAGCGCACACGAAGTTCGCGACGACCCGACGCGAGTACACGTCCGCGCAAACTGAGGCAAAGTCGGTCGCCAAGATCCTGAGAGACGCGCACACCGGTTTCGTGGATCTGAAGAAGAAGGTCGAATCGACCCGGGACGACGCGGTGGCCGCGGGTATGGCGGTCTCGGCAGCAGGACGGGCCGCCTTCGACTTCACACGCCTCCAGGATCCGGCGCAGGAACGTGCCCTGCGCCACGACCCGGACCTGAAAGGTGTGGAGGAGTCCTGGACCTCGCATATCGCTGCAGCTGTACGTGCCGTGGACGAATTCGACAGTGCCGTCAAGCAAGCGCTCGAAGCCGTGGTTGTGGACGGCAACCTGATTGACGGCACGGTCGGAGGCTTCAACGCCACCGCCACGCCCGTCATCCCCCCGACAGGGCAGGAGCGCAGCGAGCAGAAGTTCACTGACGCGGAGAAGTGGATCTTTGAGGAGATGAAGCGGAACGCGAAGTCGGACACCGTCGGCAACATAAAGGCTCTGCTTGATGAGCCGGAATGGTATGAGTTCGGGCGGAATTACGGTTCGGACATCAACGCGGCGATGGTGATGTGGGGTGCGAAGGTGGCCCCGGGCCAGGACTGGGACCATAAGCCCCAGCTCCAGCAGCGGTACGACCTCCAGACGATCGACGACTACTACTTCAAGCAGCCCGGAACGAACCGCGAAGTCTTCTACGACATCTACTCCAACGTGCACTACGGATACGTCGGCCGGGCCGCCGGCTTCGATACGGACACCCTGATCCAGGGCGCCTCCCTCGGAGAAACGGTGCTCACGGGAGACGACGACCAGGGCGATCAGATCACGATGCGGGTTGGGGTCGACCTCTACGAGAAGTACGGTGACGACCTGACCGAGGAACAGCTCCGGCAAGGAATCAACGACGCGATGGATCAGATGGAGCAAGCGCAGCGCAACGGCGAGGACGTTCCGCAGGTCAGGACCCGGAAGTGACGCGCGGGCAGTGGGGCTGTGTGGCCGCCCCTGTAGGAGGCCTGGTCACCGGCGTGATCGGGTCTGTACTTCTCTCGGCTGCCTGGCGGGCATGCGACGTCGGAGTGAACGGCGCGGCCAACGGCCTTGCGCTGATCTTCTACGGGGCTCTGCTCACGATCATCTCGGCAATGTGGTGGGGTGCGCTCGTCGGCTACGTAGGACGTTGGAACCTCGCGGTTGCCCTCCTTGGTGGCACGGCCGGTGCTGCGGTCATGGTCTGGATCTTCGTGGCTCTTCTCCACGTTCCGAACGGCTACCGCTGCTGATGCGGTGCGAGCCGCACCACACGCCCGGGCGAGGGACGTAGCGCACACCACCAGCACCGACGGGTCGATCGTGGAGGAGCGCAGCAGGTCAGTCAGTGCCGGTCAGGTAACACCGCTTGGCGATCTATGAGGTCCATAGCCCGAAGCGTCACCTTGAAGGCAGAGTCATCTCGAACCAGACGACCTTGCCCGTCGAGAGCCGCGTCGCTCCCCACCGCCTCGCCAGGGTCAGCCCAACCGGCCACAGAGCTTCGGCCAGGTCTGCGCCATGTCGACGAACCGGGAGTAGTGCAGCTGGGCTGCGGCCGTGACCGTTGCTGTCGGGCCGAACCTCTTCTTCTCGATGTGAGGTCGACCTCGCCAGCGCGCGGGACGTGGTCAGTCCTTGCATGCTGCGGGTGTGTACCGCGCGGGTGACTTACCCCTGCTTAACGATCGTGATGTAGGTCACGTTGCGGGTGCGCAGGTGCCCAGTTGACGTGCACGGCGCGGCAGCGAAGGCGGGCTGGACGCGCACGTTTCCCCTGGTGGGAGCGTTGACTTTAAGTGATCAAGGTGTGACTGCAAGCAGTGGTCTACGCCTTTGCGTAGTCAACCGATCGCGTTCAGTCAAAAAAGACGAGGCTGCGATGCGCGTTTGCCTATCGGGTTTCGAGAAGCTGCGGTTGAGGGCACAGACGCTCTCCGGTGCTCCCGGGACAGGGGATGGAGCGCCGCCCAGTGTGCCCCCGAGGAATGGGAACTGTGGTCGTTCACGATTTTCTCGTCGTGCTGGCGGTCGTCACCGCCCTGCGCGTATTCGCCCCCGACGCACGCGCCCTGACCCGGCGCCTGCTCAGCGCCGGAGTGCGGGTCGGTACCACCCAACTACTGGAGGACACATCGGCCGCCGGCACCCGCCAAGGGCGCCCGCCGCTGCCGGACTCACACAGCGGGGAGGCATGAGGCACATGTCCACCACCTCGTCACCGGGGGAGCCTGACGGACCGGGAGCCCAGTACGAACTCCCCCGATCCAGCTTCCTGGAAGAGATCAACAACCTGAAGGGCATCGAGTACCGGATGACTCCGGACCAGGAGGCGTTCTACGACCTCTATGCCCGCGCCCACCTGCGGTACGCGCATACGATGCTCGGCGACAAAGATGCCGCCAAGGCGGTCGTCCGGCGCTGCTACTCCCACCTCGCTCTGAACTGGGCGAACGTGCTGAAACAGGAAAGCCCCGAGGCGTACGCCTGGAAGCTGCTCAAGCAGCGGGTGGAGACCCACCTGCGGCTGGGGGGTCAGACTTCCCAGATGGTGCAGACGGCCGCCTTCCAGCAGGCCGCTCGCGCCACTCTGGAGATGATGCGGCGCCAGTTCGCGGTGATGGAGTCCGCGCTCGGCCTCTACACCGCGATAGCAGGCCTGCCCGAGCGGCAGTACGACGTCATCGTCATGCACTACGTCCTGGGCTACTCCTCACCCAAGATCGCCCGCATCATGGGCATCAAGCCCGACACCGTCCGCTCCCACCGGCGGTTGGCCCGCGAACGGATCGCCATCAAACTCGGCCTGTCACCTGACTCGGCTTCCGACGAGAATGAGAAGGAGTAACACAATGCGCAGCATCCACGACGTTCTCGGCGGTGCTGGATACCCCGACCCGTTCACCGACGAAGACCTCGCCGACCTCAAGCAGGAGATCGTCCGCGACGTCACCGCCTCCATGATGTTCGGCGCGCAGCCCGCCCCCGTCGGCCAGTTTCCCACCCTCCATGACCAGGCCAGCAGACGACTCGCCACCCTCTCCGCCCACCTTCTGCACCACCGCGACGCCGCCGAACACGTCTCCCAGCTCGCCCACGAAGGCATCGACGAGGACGGCGCCCTCCGCTTCGCCTCCCTGCTGTTCCTCGTCGACGAACGCGAAGGCGCCCGCTTCTGGTGGCAGTTCTCCGCCGGCGTCGGCAACGCAACCTCCGCCTACTGCCTCCACCTCTACCACCTCTCCCGCGGCGAACTCCGCGATGCCGACCACTGGGCCCTGCAAGCCGCCACCTGTGACAACCCCGTTCCCCGCACACCCACCCGCCACCAACTCATCCACCGCGACGCCCTACGCGCCGCCGTCCGCGCCCTCAAGGTCGACGCAGTCGAAGAATCCGGCTACAGCAGAGTGCTGAGCCCCGCCCAGCACCTGGCCGACCGGATCGAAGAGCTCACCGACGCCCCATAGGCTGGACCCGCAGCAAGGGCCGCCCGGTTTTTCCGGGCGGCCCTTGCGCTTCCCTGCCCAGCCATCCCCGCAGCCACGGGCGCACCCGTTGATCGCCGGAGAGGGCACGGGGCTGTCGCCGGCGCGCGAGCTCGAAGAGGTCGTACGTCTGGCCGATGTCCTGGAGGCGCACCCGAGCGCCAGCGACGCCACCGACGCCGGAGCGGCGGGCGACATCGTCTTCACCGCCGCCGGGGGCACCTGGGTGCTCGACTTCCAGCCCGGCCCCGACGGCGAGGTGTTTCAGTACCCGACTGGCGCCCCGGGGCACGCCGACGCTCCCACCGCCGGCGTGCTGCACGACGTCATCGTCCCCGCGCTCCTAGCCCACCCTGCCTACCGGGCCGCTACTGCCGACGGCGACACCCTCACGGTCTACCTGGCCACCGGCCGCCACTACAACCTGGCCCTCAGCCCGGCCTGACCGGCACGCGGCAGCACCCTGAAGGGGGCGGGTCCCCGGTATCGCAACTGCCGGGGACCCGTCCCCTTCACGCAAGCAGCCCCAGACGAGCAGCGCAAGGAAGGACGCGATGCGCAGGACACTACGGCTGGGCTCGGCGGGTGGTGCGGGTCAGCTGCTGACTCGAGTGCTCACAGCCACAGTCGAGCTACTCGGCATCAATCTTCTCCGCCGTGGGGAAGCCCGACACCGACGCCAGGAACTGCTCTGACGTGAAGTAGGGATTGTTCGTGCCACCGAGCACCTCGATGAGGATCGCTTCCCCGTCGCACTCCATGACTCGGTACTGGTCACCTGCCCGGAGCGCGAGGCCCTTGCCGTCCTCGCCGTCGAACACGACGGCGAAGACCTGACCCTTCGTCGAGCACGCAGCGTTCCGTTTCTTGGCCGCAGCCTTGGCGGCCTTGAATACGCTCTTCCCGCCAGCTTCCGCGCCCCGGCCGAAGGCCCACCCGCCCACGGCAGTGACGAGGGTCAGCGCCCCGGGGCCGCCCACCTTCTTCGCCAGCGTCGTCATCGTCTGGTATCCCCCCAGATTGCCCACCCATGCCTCCTCGTTGGTCGCGCATCAGGGGCAATCTTATGGAGAGTGGCCACCGACAGAGGCCGACTCTCGAGCACCCCGCCCCGTGACACGACGCTGACACACACCGACGTGTCACCGCCGGTGGCGCCCGCCCCTGATGACGAGCCAGCAGCTTCGTGCCCTTGCCCGCGGCTGGCTCACTAACCTCGCCTACCAGCACCCGGAACTGGCTGGTGTCCTGCTGCGCCGCGAGCACGGCGAGAGCTGGGGCGGTCTCATCCCGTTTACCGCCAGCGACCTGCCGCACGGCGGGTTCTGCGGCTGGGGAACGTTCGACATGCACGTGTGCGGCCGCGTCCTCCCCGCGAAGAAGCCCGCGCAATGACCCGTCCCGCACCCTCGCTGGTCGGCGTCCGCGTCCAACGCCCACCGCCCATGCCGCACGCACACCCGCTGCCAGCGCGGCCGGTAGAGCACCGAGCGCGTCGCCCGCCCGGTGCGACGCGCGACGCACGAACGGCACCCGAATACGGCGGGCCCCCCGACCGTCTGTGCCGCCCGCCACCGCGCCCGGGCCACCGTGCCGCTGCCGGAGTCCTTTGCCAGGCCGTCAGCGGCGTAGGCGGGCAGGGCCCGGCCCAGAACCCGGGGATCCACCCCGCACAGCTCGGCCAGCACCCGCCGCCCCGCCTCGTTGAGCACCACCTCCCCATCCGGCCGGATGCCGCCGCCTCCCGGGTGCCGGGGAGGTGACCCGGTCAGCGACCACTGCCGCAGCACTTCCGCGCGCCCCATCCCATAACGGTCCGCGATCCGGCCGATCAGGGAGGACGTCAGCTCCCCGGTCAGCGGCCCCGTCCGTAAAGGCCCCGCCGGCGCGAGCCGCCGCCGCCGCCCGGGCCCGGCATCTGCCGCCGCGGTGGGAGCCCCCGCCCTCACATGTGCTGTGTCCTCCAACTGAGCTGTCCTCTCCTACGAGGTGAGCGGCCGTGGCCCAGGCTGCGGCAGACGCTTGTCGGGCCGGGCCCGCTCGCACTGCGCGCACTGGCAATCCACCAGCCCCGCGCTGCCATGGGCAGCATCACGTCGTGAGTTCACTGCGGTGCTCATTTCCGGCCAGTTGTCGCAGGTCAGCACCACCCACCAACTCGGTTCACGGGCACGCAGGTTTGTGCACCACAGGTGCACCAGCGCATATCCGGCCCCCGCCTTTTCCGGGTGCCGGACTGCGGAGGCAGCGACGGCGGCGCGGAGCCCGAACCACTGGGCAGGTTCCCACCCCATATCCGCCTCCCCGAACTGCTGCAGGGCATCCAAGGACGCAGAAACCCGCCTGCACGATCTCAGGCTGCTCTGGTCGGCCACGGGGCTGGGAAGGTGATCAACGCGTGAGTCCTCCACCAAGGAGACGATGTCATGGAACAAGAGCCACGCCAGCGGTGTGCGAGCGGCCGGCCCTCGTTGATCACTGGCCACGCACAGACCGGAACCCGGCCAGCGCTCTGGAGCACCGGCGCATCGCCCCCGAGCGACGTCCGCGGGATCTGCGACTGGCCGCTTCACAGCGCGGGCGAGCAGAAGCAGAAGATCACTGATTTTGTCCGTAGCGAGCGGCTGGACGTCAGCCATCCGTAGCGACGTGGCCGTCTTGGTCACCACAGCCAGGGGCAGCCTTGGCCCGAATTCGCTTCCGAAGGGTGGCCAGTATCGGGCCGTGTGCTGCGAGCTGGCTCCCCACGCAGAAACGGACAGGCGTTCATAGGCCTGTTCCCAGAGCGGCCCAAGCTCATCCGGGGCGGACGGGGGTCGGGAGCCGAATGCTCTTGGAAGAGCTTCGCGGCACGCGTCTACCAGGAAGACGACGCGGGTGCCCCTACGGTAGGCCCGCTGAAGTAGGCGAGCAGGCAGCCAACCGAACATGCCGCGTTGCCGTCTCCTGGCCAGGCTGAGGCTGCTCGCCGTGGCCTGGAAAGAGGAGGAAGGTATGCATCTCGTCGTAGAACTCGGTGTCCTCCACCCGCACGGGCCTGCCGGGCGCGGGCGCCTCGCCATTGCGACCTGCCGCGGCTCCTGTGTCCCCTGCCGCACCGGCACTGGTGCCGGCCCAGGACGCCTCATCGCTTTCGGGCAGAGAAGCGATGAGGTGACGTGCGTCGCCGTGTCCCCAGTCCGCAGCCATGCGCAGCCATCGCCGTACCTCCGTGTCCCGGCGAGCCGGGGCGGTGCGCAGGAAGTCGCTGATGGCGCTGGCGTCCGCCTGCGCCGTGCTCCGCGCGGCCGCCAGGGCGCTGCGGAAGGCCGCCCCGGGGTGCTCGGCGTCCGTGGCGACAGCGAACCATGCGCGCGCGTTGTCGAGTTCGTCGCGGCGCAGGGCCTTGCTCCCGATCACGTACGCGCTGTTGGCATCGGCCCTCCGCTCCGCCTCCGCCTCGCTGAGCTCCTCATCCCTCTCGTACCCGCCCTCGCCCCAGCTGCCGTCCGGCCGGTCCCAGAAGTCCTCCTCACCGCCCGAGAGCCGGGAGAGCAACTGCTCGTAGGCCGACGTGATCCGCATGCCGTGGTCCTCATCCTCCGCCGGGTGGCCCGGTGCCTCGAATTCGTGGTCGCGCATCCCCTACTCACCGTCCTTCGCCAGGCGCCTGCGACCGGCGCTCTGCACGTACGCCGCCCTGACGAACGGGCTGACCTCCGGTGCGGCGCGTACTTTGGCGCGGCCGCGGTTGTACTGCGTGTCGACCTGCTGCCGGGAGATCCCGAGCGACTCGGCCACCTTCTTGGCAGACTCTCCCCGTGCCATGCGACTGGTCACCTCGCGTTGCTGCGGAGAGGCGATCCGGCTCATGCCCTGGGAGACCCTGGCCTCCAGTTCCTCGTCCTGCTCGTCCGGCTCCGCCTCCACCTGCACGTCGGCCAGGCCGGACAGGTCGACGTTGTCCATGAGCACGGTCCCACCGGCCCTCTTCAGCTTCTCCAACGCCAGTCGTCTCGCGGTCGTCTTGATGTAGGCGACCGGCTGCTTCGACGGGTCCAGACGACCGCTCCTCAACACCATGAAGACGGCTTCGGTGGTCACGTCCGCGCGCTCGTCCGGGTTGAGCTGCGAGAAGCAGCCGAGCGAAGCGATGACCTTCCTGCGCAATTCCTCATACCCTTCAGAGCCCAGGTTCTCGAGGTAGGCACGGCCCGCGTCGTACTGGCCGCCGCCGTGACCGGGGCTCACCACAGCCGGTACTCCCCATGCTCCGTACCCGGTGCCGACCAGCAGGTGAGCACTGTCCCGTCGGGCGCCTCGTAGCGCAGCACCGTGCCAGGCGGCATGCCGCGCATCAGCTCCAGGAGTGCCGAGTTGCCGGCCGCGGTCGGCACGGTGACGGGGCCGGCCGGGGGGCGGGCGCCGTGGTGCCGCGAGCGCCTGAACGCAGGGCGGTCGAGCAGGACGAGCATGTGGGGGAGCATCTGGAGGACGAGCGGGATCAGCTCGGGGAACTCGGGCATCGGGTAGGGGACTTCCTCGGGTCGGGGCCGGCGACTTACTTCACCGGCTCATAGGCCCGCCCGCCTCCGTTTCTCAACAGCGGCCTCACCTCAATTTCTCCCCTCGTGAGGTGAAGGCCTGTGAACTGGGCTTTTGTCTTTCGCCGCGACGCAGATTCTCTGTGACGCCCGGGCGCTCAGCAGCGCCCCGCGCGCCCCCGGCGCGGTGCGGGAGCGCACGGCCAGGCATATGCGCCCCCGCACGGGACGGGGTGGGAACGCTGCCGTGGACGTGCCCGGCCCTGCCGCGTCAGCTCCTGTCCGGGCGCCGTTCCCCGCCGGAACGGACCCCAGGTGCGGAGCTGTTGCCGGTGTGGTTCATGTCAAGACGGACCGGAGCCGGGCGAGGGTCTCGACGCGGTTGTCGTCGAGGGTGCGATTCCATTTCAGGTTGGAGTACCACACCGGCCGTCCGGTGGCCGGGTCCAGGAAGTCGACGGAGCATCCGGTCGAGGTATGGGGGTGATCGCAGCGGCAGGTGCACGTCTTGGCCGTGACCTCCCATCCCAGTCCGCAGGGCCCCTTCGTCAGAAGCCGGACGAGGTCGGAGCAGGGCGGCCCGTCCGTCGTCTCCAGCCGGATCCCCCTGCCGCTGGTCCAGACGTCGGTGCTGTTGACCGGTCCGGCGCCGGCGGTCGCCCGGATCCGGCGCAGCAGAGACGACAGGATGTCGAACGGCTGGACCCTCTGGGCGTCGTAGGCCGCCTCTTCGACGGTTGTCCAGTCCGGTCGCCGCAGCACAGACCCGTAGACGCCCTCGCGCTTCGCGGCGATCCGCTCCCACCTGTCCGGGCTGAATCCGCGCAGGAGGATCGCCGCCTTCAGGCCCGGCCGGTAGAGGCGTACCCCGCCGGGGACACGGGCGCTGCGCAGCCCGGGCACACCGCTCACCCGGTCGCGCGGGTCCTCGCCAGCGTCCCTGATGTCGCTGACCCGGGGATACAGGAACTCGACCCAGTGACCGAGGACCGCCGGCTCGTCGACGAGCCGGAGGGTGAGCACGTCCTCTTGGGGCCGCACGCGGACGATGCCCAGCGCATGACAGCTCAGACCGCCCATCGCGCAGACCCGCTGGAAGACCTCGGCCTCCAGCCGGGCCTGCTCGGCGTCACGCGCAGCCGGGATGGACAGCCCCTGGCCCGGGCCGGACAGCAACGGGTGCAGAGCCTGGTGGGATTCACCGGTGCTGCGCCGCCGGTCGGCGGTGAGGTGGAGAGCGGCCGCAGGGTTCATGAGTGTTCTTCCGCGCGGAACCGGCCCCCGGGCGGTACGCGCTGTGAAGGAAGGGACGGTGCGGCAGATCGTGCGGTGACACTTCTGGCCGGTCCTCGGCGACGGAAGCAGCGGGGGCGTCGTCCGTCGCGCGGCCGGGCGTTCACAGGCCCGCACACCATGGAAGCCGTCCGGCAGTGCCACCGTCAACCCGGCGCGCGGGCGCACTGAGCCGAAGCACGGTGCTTGCCGCCATCGGCATCCGGTGGCCTGCGGCTTCGGTAGGACAAAGCAGAGTGGTTGTCACCGATGCGGCGCTCTACCTGTCACCAGCGACAACCGAAGCAGGGGCGATGTCACCGCGTTCGGCTTCGGCGGGCACGGTGCCGAGCGGCGGCCCTCGGCGATCGCGGGCCATATTTCACGCGCCCTACGCGAACCCCGCCTTCTACGATCACCTGGTACGAGTGCTGGAGGGGCGGGAATGATCGAGAACATCGAGGACGGGGCAGCGGCAGCGATACGGCTCGCGGGCGGTACGCCGCTTCACAGCACGCTTGATATCGCCGACCCCGGTCACTGGCTCGCGCTGGACGAAGGAGTGCGCGAGGTGGCCTGGAACCGCCCGCAGTTCCTGCCGGCGCCGAGGTGGGAGCACTCCGCCCCACTGCCCGCCGACCTGACTCAGCTCGGTGAGTCTCGGCTCGCACTCGCCCTCTGCCACCGCGACGGGCGGATCCGTCAGGAGGCGGTACGTCAGTCGGTTCGATACCCCGGTCTGCTGCCGCTGGTCGTGATCCGCTGCGCCGATTGGGTCGAACCGGTGCGCGAGCACGCCCGGCAGCTGCTGCGCGAAGCTCTGACCGTTGACTCTGCCCTCGGCCTCGCGCCGCTCATCCTCAGCGTCGGCCGCCGCGACCGAGGCGCCTTCGGCGTCGAGGTGCTCGGCCAGATCCTGGGCCAGGCAACCCACAGACAGCTCTCTGTTCTCCTCGCTGACCCCGACCGTATCGTCCGGCGGTTCGCGTACCGGCTCGCCATCGAGGGCCGACTGCTCCGTCCCGCCGAGCTGGCCCGTGCCGCCGCACTGGACCAGGACACCGTGGTCCAGAACCTGTGTGCCACAGCTGCGCTCACCGGCCTGGGGGATGAGGATGCCTACGAGCATGTGCTGTCTCCCCTGCTGTCCGCACGCAACCCACGTACCCGTTCGGCCGGCGTCACCGCCCTGAGACGGGCGGAGCGGTCAAAGCAGGCCGAACTGTTTCTCAGTGACCGCTCCGCGCTCGTGCGTGCGTGTGCCCGGTACGTCGTAAGCCAGCTGGGAGGTGACCCGGTTGCCTGGTACCGGGAGCGGTGCACAGCACCGGGCGCCCCCGAGTTGCCGCCTGGTGCGGTCATCGGGCTGGCCGAGTGCGGGATCCGCGCGGACGCCGGGCTGCTGCGGCCGCTGCTCGTGCACCCGGCGCCCGGGGTACGGGCGCGAGCGGTGGCAGGACTGCGGGCACTGGACTGCGTAGATGCGAAAGTGCTGTGGCCACTCCTTGACGACCCTGCCGCCGGTGTCGTCCGCGAGACCGCCACCGCCCTGCTGCCCTCGGCCAAGGAATCGCCCGCCGACTGGCTAGCGGAGCGCACCACCTCCGAACGGCCGCGGCACGTCCGCGTCGGCGCATTCCGGCTGCTCGACGCCCGCGGCGGCATCGTGGCGCTACGGGCGGCGGTCGGTCTGCTTGAGGACCCGGACATCAAGCTGCGCACCTGGGCGGGACAATCAGTGCAGCGCTGGCATCCGTCGCCGGACGAGTGGCATGGCGACGCGGAGGTGGGTGAACTGCTCGACCGGAGCCGACACCTCTTCAGCGACTACGTACTACGCCGACGTAAATGGGAAGCCGGCGTGGACAGCTGAGACCGCACAGCGGTCCAGAACTCTGCTCCGCACTCACCGTCCGGTGGCCCCGGTGACAGCACGCCTGCCTTGACGACACCTGTCGTGCTTCGGCTCACGCACCCGCAAACCGCCCCGCCAGCCCGTTCTCGCCTACAGCCGGAACTGGAGGTCGAGGAGGTCGGTGAGTTCGACTTCGAGGCCGTGGGCGCGGCGTCCGTTGTCGCGGAAGTAGGTCTCGCCGAGTGCTTCGGCGGTGAGCTGGAGCAGCTGGTCCTCGTCGAGTCCGGAGGCCTGGGCGTCGAGGAGGCGGGCGGCGTGGCAGGGCGAGGGTGAGGTGGCGGATGCGGGACTGGTCGGTGGATCCGGCGGCGGCGGTGTAGCCGAACCGGGCCTGCACGTCGATCATGATGCCGTCGGTCGTGGCCGCTTGTCGCCGGGCCCGGGCCCTGACCTGCGGCTGCCACCGGCTGCGGACCTCTCCCTCCAGCCGGGTGGCCAGCTGCGGTCGGGGATGCTTGATCTGGCCCTTCACATACCGCTCCACGGTGCGCTGGCTGATGCCGAGCAGACCGGCTACCTGGTGGGTGCTGCCCTGGTGCTGGCGCACCAGGTAACGCATCTACGCCCCGGCGGACTTGGGCACCGGGCGTGTGAACGCCCCCTGGACCGCCCGGCTGAGCTCTTCTTCAACGGTGATCATCCGCCGTACGCTCCCTATTCTCCGGTGTCCCGGGCGGTGACTTCGCCGGTCTTGATGTAGCGGGCGAGGTTGGCGACCTTGCCTTCTGCGCCGAGCTGCTCCAAAAGCCGGGCCGCACCACCAGCACCGCGACCCGGTCGCACTGCCGATCGCCACACCGCATCCGGGCGCTTCACGGCGGTCGCGTCCAACAGCCCGCTTCCTGGCGGCGATCCCGCGCATGCGACCGCGCCCAGACCTCACCCACGGCCGTGCGGGCGCCGCCTCGGCCATGCCGCGCCTCTATGGCGTGCTCGGAGGGGCATCATGGGGTGCGGAGCCCGTCCGGCGCCCTTCGCACGTCGTCAAGACGGGCCGCACTGCTGGTAGCCCCCCGGTGGGCCCCGGCCGGACACCACAGGCTCATTGCGGCCATCCGCCTGCGCAGAAGGTGTCGTCTTCTGCCAGAGTCCGGTAGGTCACTCCTTCCCAGCCGTTGGGACGGTCGGCGAGCCGGGTCTCGGCTTCGGCGGCCAGGTAGGCGCGCACCGGCTCCTCGCCGCCCACCTGCAACAGGCTGGTGAGTTGTCGCCGGATGCCCGCCAGGGTGCGGTTGGCCTGCACGGCGAACCGCTCAGCAAGCCGGAACCGCTCGAAGTGATGCCGGGTCCTCTGCGCGAGTACCTGCTCCCACGAGGTCGGGGGACTGACGAAGAACTCAAGCCAGAGAGGGCTTGATTCCACGATCCTCGCCTCGAGCCACCGGTCCTGGTCTATGCGGTCCAGGTAGGGGTGCAGCAGCGTCGTCTCCGCGCTCGAGGGCACCCTTTCGCCCTTGGCGTGGTTGCACTCGGCACACGCCGGCACGAGATTGAGTGGATCCACACACAGCGCGGGGAACAGCTTCTTCGGCAGGAAGTGGTCCAGCGTGGTGACGGTGCCATGCCCGCACAGGGGACACCGCTCGTACAACGGGGCCCGCATCAACTGGTCGTAGATCTGGCGGCCCTTCCCCTCGACCATGCCGTTCTTGTAGACCCACCGCACAGCATCGTCAGCACCGATCCCCGGCACAGAGAAGGACCCGCTCCTCAGATCGTGCAGAGCGCCCTCCTGCGCGGCGACGCGCAAGCGCGCCCCCGCGTCCTCGACGCTCTCCCCGGCGGCAACGAGCCGTTCGCGGCGCTGCGGGTCACGGGTATTGCCCACGCACGTGTCGAAGCTGAGGCGCGCGGACACGGCTGGTGGCTCGAGCGGCCACATCAGCGGCGCTCCCGGTAGGCCAGAAGGATCCGGACCAGCCCTTTGGCCTCACCGCCGAGCTGGCCGCCGAAACGGGCCAGGACCTCCTCGTAGGACCCGCACTCCCTTACCGCCTTCTCGATCTCGGCCTGGAAGCCGGACTGGGCGACCTCCAGGCCGAAGACCTCGTGCGTGAGGATGCCGACGTTCTCCCCGTAGGTTTCGATCTCCGGCCGCACGGGCCGGACACCGCGGTCCCAGCGGCCGATCTTCCAGACACACGAGCGCGGCACCTCCTGCAGGACCACCGGCGAGTGCGTGGCGATGACCGCGACGCCGTTGCGGTCGGCGAGAAGATCCGACACAGCCCTGACGAACGACGCCAGCAAGGGCGGGTGAAGATGTGCCTCGGGTTCGTCCAAGAGCACCAGGGACGCCTCGGCAACTGTCTCCACGAGCCGCGTCATGGTCAGCAGGACGATCGCGTGCCCCGAACTCAACGAGGCAAAGAGTGCCTCGGCCCTTTCCTTGTCCTCTGTCAGGAACGCCCCGTGTTCCCGCAGATCCCTCGCGAAACTGTGGACGGGAGACTGGTGGAAGTGAGGGTCGCTGCCCAGCCTGTCCAGCGCGGCGACCCACCGGTCGACACGGCCGGCAGCCACGACCTCCGCCACGCTCCTACTGAATCCCCTGCGCAGGTCCTCGTAGGAGCTGCGCTCTCCTGTGGGCCGGCCCATCTCATCGACCTTGGCCAGACCTACGTACTGGTAGGCAACCGAGGGTGACGCTCGTCCGTACCCATCCTGAGAGTCCCAGCCAATCAGCTCGCCCTGCCCGCTTTCGCCCTCAGAGCGCCCCTGGGAAGGATCAAAGGCGCTGAAGGTCACCGAGACCACGTTGACGAACGTCCCGGGCCCAGACGCCCCTTCGATCCGCCCCTTGTCAGCACCTCGTTGGTCAGGGTTCGTCACTGCGCTGGTAAGACCGCTGAGCAGGGTGGTCTTTCCCACGCCGTTTCGGCCTATCAGGACGTGCACGTTCGTCGGCGGAGTGGAATGGGGCCGTACAGCGAAGGAGAGGCGCCAGGGACCGGGCGCGGCTTCCTCATCGCACGGAGGGGCGGGCGCGACGTAGGAGAAGTTGTAGTCCGTGAACTGCGAGCCTCCCCAGGCGATGCGCCGGAACTGGACCCCGACTGTCTGGGGCGCGACCGCGTGAAGCAACGACGCGTGCGTCACGTCCCACAGCGTCGCCTGATCGAACAGGTCCTCGTCGTAGGCGATGTCGCACAGCCCGTCCAAAATTTCCGCACGCAGCATCGGGCCAAGTGCCCGGATGTTGCCGTAGTAGCTGTCGTTCTGGCCGACCGAGAACCAGTACAAGCGGCGCTCGTGCCCCGGTCCCAACGAGGCGAAGTCCCCAACCTCCAGGGGACGTTCCCCTCGGATGAGGTCGGCATAGCCGATCTTGACCAAACCCAGCTCGCGGTCTGCTCCCGCACCATCGCGGAACCACAGTCGATACAGCGTGCAGTACTCATCACCCTGCGTTGGCGACACCGGCGCCGGCACCAGGACACACCCGCGAGCACCACCTCGCAGATGCTCGTCCTCCCGTAGCACGGTGAACCGCACGAACCCCTCCTGCCGCAGACTGCCCTGCCCCTGGGTGCCTCCGCCGAAGAGGCACGGACGCGACCACTTTGCGAGTGGTTCGTCAACCGTACTGAGGCTGATGACCACGCGTCGGCTTTCGGCAGCCGACGACCCTCCGCCGGACCGCGGCCAAGCCGCGCCAAACCGGCCACGCCCA
This sequence comes from Streptomyces sp. Alt3, assembly GCF_030719215.1. NCBI lineage: Bacteria > Bacillati > Actinomycetota > Actinomycetes > Kitasatosporales > Streptomycetaceae > Streptomyces > Streptomyces glycanivorans. Next base: position 200,364 of record NZ_CP120984.1, read on the forward strand.
GGCCCCCCAGCTCTGCAGCTGCCCGCTCCCGCACCGGGGTTCGGCCGATCTCCGCAATTCAAGCCCGGGCCCGCTCTGGCGTGGGGACACTGGGGATGCCGATGGGCGTCAGGGGGGGGGCTGATGGGTTACACCGCTGTGCATCCGGTCTGGGGCCGACTGGACGTGTCGCTGAACGACTTGGGGTGCGGGCGCACCTGGGGGGAGATCCACCGGGTCAAGGGAATGCGACTGGCATGTCCGGAATGCGGCGGAAGAGTTTTCGCCCGATCCTCCCGCTACGGCCTGCGCCACTTCTACCACCAGGTACGGCCGCCGGACTGCGAGCTGGCGAACGAGTCGCCGGAGCATCACTTCCTGAAGCTGGAGCTGGCCATGGCGGCCCGGGCGGCCGGGTGGCGCGCGGAGCTGGAGGTCAGCAGCGACCTACGGGACTGGCGGGCCGACGTCCTGGTCTTCGACGACCGGGACCGGCCCTTCATGGCGCTGGAGGCGCAACTGTCGCCGATGACGCCCACCGAGGCCAGGATGCGCACCGACCGCTACGCGCGCGACGGGGTGGGGGCGTGCTGGGTCGCCATGCAGGACCGCCCCTGGACGCGCGCCGTGCCCACGCTCAGAGCCACCGTCCCCGCTGAGGGAGAGAATTCCTGGACGGTGCGGCACGGACTGGCCCGCTACACCTGGACACCCCGCACCCTGAAGGCGAAGGCCACGTGGGAGCACATCACCTGCCCGCTCGGCGACGCCCTCGCATGGATCCTCCAGGGGAAGGTGCGCGTTCACACAGCGGTGAACGGGACGGTGTGGTGGACGGCGCCCGCCTACGAGGAACGGGCCCTGGAGCGTGCGCGGCTGGAGGCCGACGCCGAAGCTCCCGAGCAGGAGGCCGCCGCGGAGCGCCGCCGTGAACAGGCCGCGGCCGCCGACCGGCGCCGCCGGGCCGCCGAGCAGCGGGCCCTGGACCGCCAGGCCGAACTTGAGGAACGGCACAACGAGATGCAACGGCTGGCGGGGTTCTTCCAGCGCACCGGTTTCGACCTCACGGCCTGGGACACCTTCACCAGGTTGGTCCGCTCCGCCTCCGGCAAGGCGATCGCGTACGGGGAGCAGAGCCCCCGCTACGGCAACGGCCTGCTGGTCCACGCCCGAGCCCGGGGGACAGACGGCGGTTACGCCTTGGCCGCCGTGGTCTGCCCCGACCCCCGCGCGCTCACCCGGTGGCCGGAGAAGCTCGACGTCTTGGTCCCCGACCACACCTGGCTCGCCCGCATCCGGGCCGCCGCCAGGGTCCCGCTGCGGGTCGCCGTACTGGACCCCCGCACCGGACGCAGCACCTTCGAACGCATCCTCCCACCATCGGTTCAAAGTCCGGCGCCGGACCGCCTCGAATGAGCCCACCACAGGAGCCCGCGCGTCGTTAGATCTCCCGTTCATGAGCCGCTTACCCGATCCACCCGCACCCGCCGTGACCTGGCGACCCGAGGTACTGGAAGCAGTCAGGGCCACCCCCGCCCCGCTGTACGCGGTGGCGCTCCCGGACACCGCCGGTCACGGATGGAACATCAGCCTCCAGGACGGCGAGGGTGAGGTCCGCGAGTCCTTCACGGCCACCGATCTGGAGGAGGCTGACCGCGATCTCCAGCAGCGGGGGTATCTGTCCATGGCCTCGGCGATGGGCCGTGACTGGGAACGGCTGACACCGAACCGCGGTGAGAGCAGACATGGCACACCGGTCTTCCGGGACCCCGGAGAGCTCCTCTGACAGCGCCGGCCAGCGAGCGTGCGCCCCCGGGGCGGTTATGCGGGTGGCTGCCCGGAGATGCCGATGTACCAGTCGTCTGCCTCGGTCATCCCGTCCATGCTGGGCTGGTAGGGCTTGACGACGTCATCGGCGTCCTTGAAGTACACCGTGACGCACAGCGGGTACTCCTTCCCGGTGGGCGCCGTAACCGTCTCCCGGGGGGCCACCCACACGAACTTCCCCGGCTGCTCCCACTTCTGGCGGGCGAAGGTCAAGGCGGGGTCCGCCGTTCCCCGCCGCAGCAGATCTGACCAGCTCATGTACGTCACCTCGTGAGCGTAGAGCCCGAACCCTGTGGACCGGTAACGCAGTTGACAAACTCGGCCGCCGTCCACCTACCGCCCCGGCACCGGACCCTCGCCTGTAGTGCGCTCGCCACTTGGCAACCCGTTTCCGGACCGGGTCACGCACGCACCTGTTTTTCCCAGGACGCGCGCCGTCTGCAGCCGAACAGGGGCAGCGGAAAGCGGGCCGTGGTGGACCGATCGCGCACCGCCGCGCGCTACGCAGCGGGGGCAGACCGTGGCCCCTGCTGAGCAGGGGCTTCGCCGAACGGGTCCACCGCGCCACGGACATGAGAGAGGATGCTCCTGTGATCATCGGGGATCTGTCAGCACGGCTGGCCGACGCGCGCGCCCGCGTCATCATCGAGCTCAGCCGCGCCGTGACCGACTGGGGCGGGCAGGTGCCCGAAGACCCCGGGGTGGCCGAGCTGGCCGTCCTCCTGGAGGACGCCGCAGCGAACCTCCACGCCATCACCTCCTTCACCCGGACCGAACTGGCTGGTGCGGTCGCCCACCTGAGGGCTGCGGACCGCCTCGGCGGGCTCCTTCCGGCCGTGACCCTGTGGCACCTGGGCCAGGCGCTCCGGCGGGCCGCGCCCCTCCGGGGTACCGCAGAGCCCACCACGGCTCCTGGCGAACCGGCGCCGCAGACCTGCTGAGCCGACAGCGACGTCTCCAGCCACCGGATCAGGCGTGCCCGAGCGGTTGCGGGCAGGCGGAGCGCTGAAACGTTCTGACGGTGAACGATGTCCCCCGGGCGGGTGAGCGTGCGCTGCCGGCTTCACCGTGAGCGGATCACGGCCGGTAGAACGCCATGGTGATCAAGAAACTCGTGCGCGGGCTCAGCGCACTCTCCCTCGCCCTCGTCCCCCTTCTCTCCGCCCCCGCCGCCCAGGCCGCCCCGACGGCCGAGGTGACCACCCTGGCCGACGCGGTCGGCCTGGTGCAGGCGGCGCAGGAGGACCGCACCGGGTACACCCGCAGCTCCTTCAAGCACTGGAACTTGGGCGAGGACACGTCCGACGGGTGCAACACCCGAAACGAGGTCCTCATCTCCGAGGCGGTCATCGCGCCGACGGTGGAGACCGGCTGCAAGCTGACCGGCGGCACGTGGATCTCCTACTACGACGGCCAGGAAGTCACCAGCGCCGGGGCCCTGGACATCGACCACATGGTGCCGCTAGCCGAGGCCTGGGACTCCGGCGCCTCCGCCTGGACCGCGGCACGGCGCGAGGCCTACGCCAACGACCAGGAGGCGCACACCTCCCTCGTCGCGGTGACCGCACGCACCAACCGGCAGAAGGCGGACCAGGACCCGACGGACTGGATGCCGCCGTCCCCCGAGGCACAATGCCGGTACGTGGGGGAGTGGGTGGCCACCAAGATCCGCTGGCAGCTCACCGCGGACGACCGCGAGCTGGAGACGCTGAAGGCGTACGCCGACGAGCCGTGCAAGGACACCATCGTCCGCTACACACCGGCCGCCTGAACCCTCCCCACCCCTCGGGGACCGGGCCGGCGATCGACCGTGTCGCGTGGAGTCACCGAAACCGCAGGACAGGCAGGGTCCTGCCACACCGCCCGTGACGTACGCGAGGGCAGCGGCCCGCCCGGGATGCGCAGAAACCGAAGAACTGCGCACCCCCAGTTCCCCGAAAACGCCGATCCTGAAAAGTTCGGGGAGGGCGAACGGCCCACTTTTCAGGTCATGGCGCTCGCGAAGAATCCGAAGCCTGAAAAGTTCGCAAAAGTGGAATCAGCGAACCAGGAATCTGGCCCGTATGGCGAATGCGTGGCGCTGAAAACTCGCGAAAATATGAGTTCGGGTTTTTCGGCCGGACGGCAGATCAAGATTTCGCGGGAATTTGGGTGGCTGAGAACAAAAAACGGCTCTTCGGAGTGGATTCATCCACTCCGAAGAGCCTAGAATGACTGTGCCGGTGAATCACGGGATCCCGTGATTCACCGGCACAGTCTCGGACGTGATTCACGCGCCGGGAGTCATCGGGCGTTCTCAACCTCTGACCCCTGGAGCTCTCCGAGACGGCCGCGAGGTTTGGACCATGGGCGTGGTCTTGGCCTCGCGGCCGCCCTAGAGGTACTGCTGGAGCAGCAGAACCACGTGTTCATGTACGTACGGCCACAGACGGATCGAGATCGTGACTCCGCGGTAGAGAACCCTCAGCCCTCGGCGCGCGGGATCTGCGACCCACGGCTTTCGGTGTGAGCACGGAAGCGGGGTACCGGACGTAACTCCCGGGGTTCTCTGATCCGGCACCTCGGGTGGCGCTGCTTCATTTCGGGTCATGCCCGTGCGGTCCTTTCTGGAGTGGGTGAATTGGCCTCGCTTATCAGTAGATCCTCGGTGGGGTGCTTGAGTCAATTCCTTAAGGGATAGGTGAACTGATTTTCTGTGCGGATTCCTCCGGAGGGGGATTTGCCCCCTTTCTCGTCGATCGTGTGAACGAATTTTTGGCTGCCGGAAATTCTTTACCCGGAGGCCTGTCACGACCGCCGCTGGGTGGCACGACGCAGCGGCGCCGACCCGGCAAGGACTCCTGCCGCCCACCGACCACCCGCCCGAAACAGAGGCCGACGAGCGGACAGCGCCCCTGTGTCAGTGCCCCTCCCTACCCTTGAGTCCAAGGCAAGTTGCGGCCCGGGCCCGGGCCTCTGCATGAGAGCGGGACGCGCGTGACCTCGATCTATCTCTCCTCCGACAACCCCCGCTGGGTGCCACGGTCCGAGGAGGACCTCCAAGGCGCGATCGACGGTGGCCTGTTCGAGGAGAACCACCACCTCGACCTCAAGAAGGCCCCGGGCACCAAGAGCGACAACAGGGAGCTGGCCCGGGACCTGGCCTCGTTCGCCATAGACGGCGGCACCCTGGTCATCGGCGTCCAGGAGAACAAGGAGAGCCGGACCTTCGAGCTTGCACCCCAGCCGCTCAACGGGCTCCCGGAGAAGATCGAGTCGGTCGCCCGCACGATCCCCGACCCCCCGCTCACCGTCATCACCGAGGAGATCACCGCCAAGACCGCGGACGGCACCGGGTACCTCATCGTGCACATCCCGGCCAGCCCCGTGGCCCCGCACATGGTCGACAACAAGTACTACGGCCGCGGCGACAAGACGAAGTACCAACTGGGTGACGCCGAGGTCGTCTCCCTCCACGCCCGGCGGCGTAGCACCGAAGCCGACACCCTGACCCGGCTGCGCACGGAGATGGACAACGACCCGCTGCGCAACGTCGACGACCAGTCCCACCTCTTCCTCGTGGCCCGCCCCACAGCCGCGCGCCGCGACGTGTGCCTGCCCATCACCGGCGCCCCCGACTGGCAGCCGCGCCTCCTCACGTTGGTCGAAAAGGCGAAGTCCAGTGAGACCGTGCCCGCCACGCTGGCGACGTTCCACCCCGACATCGATGACGCCTACCAGGCACACCGCAGGGCCAGGGGAGTGGCGCTCAGCTCCCGCGGACTCAACCCGGACCGCACCTACGCACACGAGCAGCCGCAGCATGTTCGCGAGGCAGTGATCGAAGTCCAGCTCTTCGAAGACGGCGGACTGCGCCTGTACATGTCCCGCCTCTCCATCGGCGTCTCCAGCCCCCACCGGCCGGAGGAAGGCGAGGAGCAGCTGCTGGCCGACGATGCCGCTGTGCTTCTCACCTGGCGTGTGCTGGAACTGATGCGGCTGGTCTCCGAAGAGGTCGGCTACCACGGCAACTGGGCGATCGGGGCCGGCGCGAACCGGCTGCACGGCCGCCGGCGGTACACCGGGCAGTCGAGTTTTCCCGCCAACGACCGCTACAGCGACGACACCTACGAGGAGACCACCGGCACCACCCTTGCCGAACTCCGCGACCAACCGGGCGCCGTCACCCGCCGGCTCCTGGGCCCGATGCTGCGCTCCCTGGGCTCGGAAGCCCTGTTCGCAGGGGCACTGGGTGACCAGTCCTGACGGCAAGCCCGGCCGCACCGGCCACCGACTCCGATCCGGTGGCATGAGGCTCACCGACCTTCGGCCGCTGATGGCCCGCCGGCGGGACGGCGCGCTCAGCTTCGAGCGCTTCCGTACCGACCCGACGGTGGCCGTCCTGCGGTGGCCCGACGACGTCCTGGAGCAGTTCCTCTTCGACCACGGCGACAACACCGCCTTCATCAACGACTACAACACCATCGACCTGCGTGACATCACCTGGCAGCTGGAGACCATCCCCGCCGCCCACTTCACCGGCATGACCACCGGCGCCTCCGACGAGGGCTGCATCGAGAACTACGCGAAGAACCCGGTGCACTGGGTCGCCGTCCGGCCCCCGCAGGTCGCCCTCCACTGGGAGACGCACGGGACGTGGCTGCGCCCGCCGCTCCTGATCGAGCGGCGTCTCCTGGACCCGGCCGCCGGCGGGCTGCAGGTCCTGGAGGGCCGGACACGCGTCGGGGTGCTGCGCGGACGCCTGCGCGAGCACCTGCACGTCGCCCCCGACCACCAGACATGGGTCGCCCGCCAGTGACGAAAAGGGCTCCGCTTCTGTGCGTACGCTGCGGGCGTCCACCCGTTTTCACAGAGAGATACGGATGGTGGGGAACCCTTCTGCCGGCCAGTGCCGGAACCTGTCTCTGCCAACTCTTCGTGCTCCGACCGAACTCCCGCCCGGGTATGAACGCTCCGTGCCCTGAGCGCGGGTGGGGCTGGGCGGCGGCAGGGAGGCCGCGCCCGGTGCGCTACCGTCCCGGGGGTATGGAGCACGCGGCGCGGCTACCCTTCATCGACCCGGAGTCGGACTACCCCTGCTGTTGGTACTGCCCGGCCTTGCGGTTGCCGCGTGAGGGGTTTCTGGTTGCCGACCGGCCCAGCAGGAGCTGGCCCTTCGACGCCGCCGACGGGTTCCGCTACACCACGGACGGCAGGATCCCGGTCTGCGTGCATCCGGGCCGGGTAGGGCTTCAGCCGGAACGGACAGCCCCACCGCCCGCCACCGGGCCGGCCTCTGAGCTGGTCCCGGACCCGGCGCAGACTCCGGATGGCCGCCGCTGGTGGTGGCGGAACCGGACGCGCCCCTGACGTTTGTCAGGATCCGCCGGTGGGCACGCTGCGCAGCCCGAGGGTGAAGTCGGCCGGCTCCTGCTGATCGTCCGCGATGATCCGCAGGACGCTGTCGGCGAGCTGCTGCGGGTGGGCGGTCTTGAGGCTGACGCTCAGGGTCTCGTGGGCGTCGTAGACCGTGGAGCCGTCACCGAGGTCGCGGCCGTCGGAGTCCTTGACGATCGACCACGCGCAGTCGCCCCGGTAGAAGGTGTACTCCTCCTCGGTGGTGTGGAGCGTGATGTCGCAGCCGCACCCGAAGCCGTCCTCGGGGTCCTCGAACGCACCGTCCTCGTGGCGCCGGTTCAGCGTCACCGTGCCGTTGTGCTGCTTGGTGAGCAGCTCGGCGACGGCCACCACCGTTGCGTGGACGTCAGCCGCAATGGGGGCAGAGGCCGGAGCGGCGTCCAGCGCGCGCACGATGCCGGGCGCATGCTGGGCGACCAGAGCCCGAACCTGCTGGGACACCGACTGGAGAGCTGCCAGGGCGTCGGCGAGGTTCGCCTCCTGCCCAGGCTCGGCCGGGGCGGGCAGGACCGTCTCGCCGCGCCCGGCAATCCGCCCGACCGCACCCCCGAGCTCCTGCAGCGCCTCTGCCTGGTGCTCCAGCTGGACGAAGAGGCCCGCCGCGGCCGTCGCGGCGTCCTGCGGGGTGTACAGCGACCACGGGCTCGACAGCGCGGTCACCACGGCCCCGGTGGTCTCCACGGCCGCGCTGACCATCTCCAGCGAGTCCACCGGGTCGTGCAGTCCATGCTCGACCGCCGAACGGACCTCCCCGACCAGGTCGTTGGGTTCGCGCACGCCCCGCCGGAACACCTCGTGCCACCCGGGGGCGTCGGTTACCTCAGCCTCTGGGCCCTCGTTGATGAACATCCCCAAATCCTCCCAGAACCCGGCCAGGAAGAGAGTTACCCAGCGCTCTGCGACCACGCGCTGCGGCCTGCTTCGGCGCCGTACTCACTCGAAGGCCTTGGCGTTGAGTTCGGCCATGTGCTGCTCGTAGTTCTTGTCGGCGGTGCGGCCCCAGCGGCCGTTGCCGTAGCGGACGGCGATTCCCGTAACTCCCGCGCCGCAGCTCCCAAGATCCGGGACCGGATCCCCACCGTGGTCGACACTGATCGTGCGGCGCGCGACGTCACCGCGACCGTGCGAATGATGAACGGCTGCGGCCGCTTTCACCGTCGCCACCTGCTTGCCGAAGCCCGCCGCCACCTCGCCCTCCTCTGCGCGGCTGCCGCCGCGACCCCCATTTGGACGACCACATCGTGGCCGCAGCCGTCTCCACGTACTGGCTGGACATCAGCGAACCCAAGACCGCACGCGGCCGGGAGCCCGGCTACCGCCTCTACACCGCCCGGTTGAACCTGCCCGGCCCCGGCCCGGTGCGGCGTCAGTGAGGCGGGCCGGGTCGCAGGGACATCCACGAAGGCGAGCGGCAGGTCGACCGGTCCCCTAGGCATGCCCTGCCAGCGTGAAGTCGACCAGAGCGCGGCGTCCTGAGTTCGCGTTAGGCGAACCGCAGTCCCTCTACCGCTCAAGGACACAGACGCGGCCTGTCAGGCCTGGGGCGCGAACAGTTCGATCAGGCGGGCACGCTGCCGTGCGCCGAGACCCTGGATCCTCCGCGTTTCCGAGATGCCGAGATCCACGAGATGACGGCGTGCCTTCACCGTGCCGACACCAGGAAGGGACTGCAGAAGGTGAAGAGCGCGGGTCTGCCGGGCGGTGTCGTCACCGCGGTCCAGGACGTCGAGGAGCGAAAGACGTCCAGCCTTCAGCGCCGCGAGCATCTCGCTGCGCTCCTTGCGGGCCCGGCCGGCCTTCGCGAGCGCTTCTGCTCGCTGCTCAGCGGTCAGGGCGGGGAGAGGGGTCGGCATGGCGCTCCTTTATCGGTCGGCTGCCCCATCATGACCGACCTGGCCCTCCCTGTGCGGACGGTGCGCTCCCCGATTCCGTCGTTGTGGACCGGAAGCTCAAGGGGGGACAGGCGTGGTCAGCCGGCGGTGAGTTGCCGAAGGAAGCGCTTCTTCTTGCGTTTGCGCAGGATCTGGTACACGTGGGCGTTGTAAGAGAGCTCTTCCCGTCAGGTGTCCAGGAACGCCTTCTGGGCGGCAACCACCGCCTCGGCCTTCAGCTGGAGGCGGTCCGCCACCCTGGCCTAGCCTTGCCCCAGGTGTGCTTGCCGACGAGGCGTGGCGCCGGGGGAGGGGCAAGGGCGCGTGTTCGACAAGTGGCTCAGGCCGCAGACCGTGGACCAGCCGGACGGGCTGCTGGACTACCAGCTGCTCGCCTGCGGCCCCGGCGCAGGGCGGGCTCTGGCCGGACGACTCCCACCGCCGGCCAGCGCCTTCCGCGTACAGCTACCGATCCGCAGGACCTCGATGCCCTCCGGCGCAGCAGTCAGCCCGCGCGGCGGGCCGGGCACGGAGCCCGATGTCATACGCCATCGCGCCGAGGGCGAGCACCACGAGGGGCCACACGAGCGGCGACGCGGCCGGGATAGCGCCGTGAACCAGGGCCGCGGCGATGCCGCCGGTGCCGAGCGTGGCGGTGCAGGTTGGAATGCTGGGCAGGGTGATCCGCAGCACCACCTCCTGGCGCCGGGCAGGGCGGGCTGATGCGGGGGCGCGGGCGCTCATCGTCCGCTCCCCGGCGTCGCCTCGGTCGCCGCCGAAGAGCGGCCGGTGATGCGCGCAGCGAGCCGGTTCACCTTCCGGCGGACCTGATTGCCCACATACTCTGGTGGGGTGGCACCGGCGGCCATGGCCGCTTCGGCCCAGGTGGTGACCCCGTCGGCGGCGAGGGCGAGAGTCACCGCCCGCTCGGCCGGGGAGAGCGCCTCCATGAGCTCGCTCAGACGCGGGTCATCGAAGCCGGCCTCTACTCCGAGGTCGGCGGCTGCCTGACCGGGAACCAGGTCGTACAGGGACAGCCCGTCGCCGAGCGGGGTGTCGAGCAGCAGCAGCCGCGATTGGGTGACCTTGCGGCGCCAGACCGGAGTGAGCTGCCGATTGATGACGCGGGCCTCCGCCTTCAGTTTGTCCAGGGCGTCAGGGGTCAGGCGGCCTTGGTCGTAGAGCGTGTCCGCCCAGTTGCCGAGCAAGGCGGTGGAGACCGGCTCAGTCCATCCGCTCCACCGTCCCAGCACGTCCGAAGTGAAGGAGCGGATCGTGGATCCGTCGCCGGTGAGTGCGGCATCGCGTGCGCCCAGCGCCTGGATCACGCCGGGGACCGGGATGTTCAGAGCCTGGAACCCGGACTCGATTGTCTGGTTGGCAGGATGGTCGGCCTTGAGCACCGCCATGCCGGTGGTGGTGGTGATCATCATGGGAGGAGCGACACGGTCGAACGGCTCCGGCAGCCCGAAGTTGTCGTCCATGTCGAGGACGAGGCTTCCGTCCTCCCGGAGGGTCACGAGGTCGCCGGCGTTCTCGTTCCAGGGAGCGGGGAACAGGGCCGTGACTGCCGCGCCTGTCTTCGAGCCCCAGTTGAAATGGCTGATCCGCTCGGCCAGATCGGTGTGGACGGAGCCGTCATCCTCGACCATGGCGTAACTGGGCGTCGGGTCATCGGTGGCCATGAGTGCCTCCTTGTCGGGGGAAATCCTTCTCCTCTCGGTCCCGGCACGGGCTCGATCCGACAACGCAACCGCAAGAATTCTCTGTGATCCACGCCACACCCTCTCGGGGGTGGGCCTGGAACACAGCAGCCCCCACCACAGCAGCACGGCCCTGTACACGGCCAGCCCTGTATGACACGGACCGGAGCCGTTCCCCCTGAGGTGCGCAGAATCCTGAGCAGCGATCTCAACGGCCCGGTGAGCTGCTCCTTGCCCAGGCGCAGGATCCCCGCCCGTCCCGGCTCCCTCTCAGTACCTAGCCGTCGTACGGCTCGTGAGCGGGCACCTGCCCCTCCCTGCGTCGCTGCCGGTCGCCTGTGAGCGCGACGATCCGGTGGACGGGCCCGGCGATGGCCGGGTGGCCGCCCGTGGGGACGAACACCACGTGACCGGTGTCGGGCTCGTAGGAGGTCACCGTGCCGTACAGCCGGTACAGGGCGGTCTCACCCCGGGGCCCGCACTCGATGTCCAGGCACAGCACCCAGTCCTTGAGCCAGTGAACGGGCTGCTTCTCCAGCACAGCCGCCGCAGGGCCGGGGTGATCGTCATCGGGGACCCAGCTGTACTTGCCGACGACCAGGTCGTTGTACACCTCGAGCGAATCGTCGGACCCGCTGTAGGCGGACTGCCGCCTTTCCTGCGCAACGCGTCGCACTGCCCGGGCCGTCGTCACCATGGCCGTGGGTCTGGCCCACGGCCCGTCGCCGGCGGCGTCCGCCGACAGATAGGGGTAGGCGCCGCGCAGCAGCATCAGCACGTCCCGCTCATCCGGCCCTGCGGTACCCGCGAGAATGCCCGGTCCCAGGACGATCTGCCGCTGCTCGCCGCCGGTGTGGTCAGCGGCATGCCGGGCTGCGAAGCCGGGGACGGCGAGCACGACAGCGTGGTCGGGCTCGATGCCGTAGCCGGCTCGGCGGCTACCGAACGGGACGGTGGGCCCGTACTGCTCGTACTGGGCCAGGTAGGCCAGTTCCGCATCCTGCCGCCGGGTCAGCGGCCATCCGGTCACCAGCATCAACTGCCGCCCGTCGCCGCCCTCCCCCGGGGCCGCTTGGAGCGCTTCCTCCAGTTTGTCGCAGCAGTCCAACACGTACTGCTGCCACCGATGCTCGAACTCCGCATCCGCCCACTGCGCGGGAGAGGTGAATCGTGCACCCGCCACAAGGGCCGGCTCCGGCAGCGCCGTCACATCACGCACCCGCGCCCCGCCCCAGACGGCTTCCACCGCCCGCATGGCCGCCGTACGCGCCGCGTCCTGCTGGCCGCCCTGGTCCCGGACACCGCTCCACGCCCGCCGGATGGTCGCCCACGCCTCGAACGGCTCCGCCCACCGGGACTTGAGCACCGCGGCAGCCAACTGCATACCCTCCCGCTGCACGTTCCCGTCGGCGGCCACCACATCGCACGCCCCACTGACCGACGTCGCGGAGCCCGCCGCGGGCGCCGCAGCCCGCCATCCGGCCAGCACCGCCTCCGACCGCTCCACCACCGCCGACCACGCCTGCAGCATCTGCCGCGCGCCCGCACCGACCGACGGATCACCCGTCCACGCTTCAAGCCTCCCGCGCACGCCCGCATCACGGTGCCGGGCCGCTTCCCACAGCACCCGCGCATAACCCTCCCAGGACCGCGGGCCAGCCTCCTGCTCCTCCAGCCCGCGCACCCGCCCGTCAGCCGCCACGACCTCCGCCGCAGCCCGCCACAGTGCCTCCTGGCCCGGCTCCACACCCACCACCGCACAACAGTGACGGCACACCTGCTCGCAGGCATCCAGCAGCGCGCGCGGGCTGCCCGTCAACCCCTCCGCATGCCGACAATGGCTCCGCCACTGGGACCCGTCGGCGGGAACATGCCACTTCCCGCCACCCATGCGTCCAAGTACCACGGTGATCTGCCGCAGCGGCCCGACATCCACCCCCGCAGCCGTCAGCTCCCTCTCCCGCAGCACCGGCAGTTCTCGGTCACGCCACACGGCAGCCCGCCCCCTTGTCGCCCCTTTGCCTGGGCGCTCACTGTGACACAGGCACCCGACCGGTATGCCCGGTTGCCGAAGGACGTCAGCCCTTCGGCGAAGAGCATCCTCGTGATGCGGCCTTCTCCCACAGGCGCGCCCTCCACCGCACCCCACAGGCACCCCACCGACCCCACCCTTCGTCATCTCCCCGGACAGATCCGAGCCACGTAGGCGGTCAGCTCGGCGTGCAGGTCCCGGCCCGCCCCGGCCACGGACTGACGCTGCAGGGCCGCGAGCTCGTCCGCACTGAGGCCATCCACCCACGCCACCCTCCGCCGGTGCTCCGCCTCTTCCTCCTCACGCAACTGCTGGTCGTACGGGTCGAGCTCTACCTCCTTCTCCTCGGGGATGCCTCTGAACCGGCGCCGCTTCTCCTCCTGCTCACGGCGATCCTCACGTTCCTCCTCGGCCCGATCGACGACGTCGCACGGATAGACCGCGGGCGGCCGGGGCCCGGCAGTGATCCTCCGGTGCGCGGCGAGCAGCGCGTCGGTGGCCGCCGGGCTGGCACCCAAGGCCGCAGCGAGCGCGGCGAGCTGTTCGACCGTGGGGTGCTGCCCGTTGAGAAGGTTGCTGATCGTGCTCTTCGACAGCCGCCCGGCCGCTCCGCAGGAAGCGGCCAGCGCACGTACCGGGGGCTCTCCGGCCTCTAGGCGAAGTCGGTTGAGGGCCCTCGTCAGACCGGGCCAGGTTCTGACACGCCCCGGGACGTAGACAGGCGCGGGCCAGGTCCTGGCCGGAACCGGAGCAGCCCGCTGCGCCGCCTCGCGAAGCCTCAGACCGGTCTCCTCCAGTGCCTCGCGGGCATGGTTGTCGGTTGCCTTTCTGCTGCCCCAGGCGTAAGCCCTGACCGTCTGCACTCCGGGCAGACCCTCCTGCAGAGCCCGGCGCAGCGTCCGCTCGGCCACGGGTCGGCCGAACTGCCTAGCCCGGAAGGCGAGACGGGGAAAGGTCAACTCCCCCTTGACCTCGCGCATCCACGCGCGCAATGCGTCCAGCTCGGCCCACGTGCCCGGACGGGCCGAGCGGCTCACCGGCTGCCGCCGGAACATGAACCGAGCAGACAGCCGAGCCGGCCGGGCACCAGCAGCGCCCCGGCCGCAGCGGCGAGCGCGAACAGGACGGCGGGCACAGGCCGCTGAAGCACGGCGAGCACTGTCACGGCGGCCACCACCGAAACAACGACCAGCGCCTCACCCGCGCCGACACGCCCGCACACCCTCTCGGTGACCGGGGGCGGCCCGGACGGCGGGGGACAGGAACAAGACATGCAGGCACCTCGAAATCGTCAGGGGGCATGCGCAGTGCGGAGCGAGAACCACTCCGGCGCGTTGCCACCGATCGTCCCAGCGCCGCCGGATGCCGCGCGACCTGCTCACCAAGGCCCCTCGCAGGCGTACCTTTCCGCCCGGTCGCCGAGCGCAGGTCAGCCGCAGAGAGGTCACTTTCATGTCCACACCCCCCTCTCGCCGCCGCCTGACCCCACAGACCAAGAGACTCACCCACGCCCGCGACCAAGGCCCTGTGCGACTACGCTGCCCCCATGTCCGTCATACCGGCCCTCTTCCGCGAAGCCGAGACCGACGACCCGGCCATCGCCCAGTGGTGCTCCACCATCCTGGCCGGCGACACCGCCCGCCTCCTGCTCCTGGGACCCCACTGGTCCGGCAAAACACACACCGCCTACGCCGCGCTGCGCCGACTGACGACCGCCGGATACCGCGAGGCGGACATCACCGTCCACCAAGCCCTCGATCTCAAGAGCACCTACGAACCCGGCACGATCGAGAACACCACCGCGGTGACAGTCATCGACGACGTCACGCTCTCCGTCGACCTGGTACGTGAGGCGACACGACCACTGCAATCCGACCCAGCAGATGTCCAGGCGACGATGGCACTGGAGGCCGGTGCCCTGGCGGACGCCATCGCCCGCCTGAGCCTGCTGCCGCACCGATCCTGGCTTTTGATCGCCTCAAGCACCGAGCGGCTCAGCGAAGCAGTCGGCCAGGAGACCACCGACCGTCTCCTCGCCGTAGCCGATCTCGCCGAACTGCAGCAACGCCCCCGGCCGACCCAGAACTGGTAGCCGTCGAGCGGGGCCCACATCGGCCTCACCGTCTCGGTGACGGCTCGACGCTTCCCCGTTCACGCTCATTCGGACCCGGCCCATCACCCACCACACCCCGAGCAACCCGCCGAACGTACGGCCCCTGCGGGTAATCAGGATCGGTCGGCGGCAGGAAGCCCTGGAGCGCCTCGTGCCGCGCCCTCAGAGGATCGTCGGGCAGCGCAGGGAGCGGCTCGCCATACGGAAGACCCTCGCGGTCGGTGTGGACCACAGCGCGGTACTGCCGGCCCTCACCCTGCGCCATCGTGAAGCCGACGAGCTCGTGGCCGTCGAGCACACGGAACTGGCTGCCGTCGTAGTCGATCACTCCGCCACGGTGCACGGTCAGACCGAGCGCAGGCCACTGTGCCGCCTCCGGCCCGAGCAGCTCGGCCAGCTCCTCCGGGGCGACAGGCCCGCGTCCGCCACGCGGCGCGTCACGTACCACAGTCGTCGTTCTGCGCCGCCCCGACACCGCCGGTGTCCCCGTTGCCTCCGGAAGCGGGCGCACAAGCGTCTCGCCGACGACCGTAACGCCCTCCCCGCTGAAAGACGGCAGCTCCGTCCAGCGCCATACGAGGCCTGGGGTCGGGTCTGCCGGCACGAAGCCGAGCGCGGCGAGTGCCCGGATGCGAGCGGCCACCGTGGGAGCGGTCGGCCCGCAGGGAAGTCGTGCTGCACGCCGCCAGCTCCTTTGATGAGCGTGGTGTCGACCCACAGCCGCCACACGCCCCCGGCGCTCTCCTGCGGGCTCAGGAATGCGGTCACATCCGTCATGAGCTGTCCGATCCTTCAGGCCGCCGCATCACATGCGCCAGGCTATGGCGTCCATACCGACAGCGGCAGAGTACGGGCAGACAGAGGGGCAACGCGTAGGAATCGAAGGTGCACCGTGCATCATCATCAGCTCCGACGCCTCAAGAGCTGCCACGCCCACAGGCGGGCTGCCGTTTGTCCGGTTCGCCTCCGGGCGCCGGGTCGTTCGTTCTACGGTGCACCGGTGAACATGGAGATGCCCCCGGGCGGCGGCGTACGGCCCGGACTGGACCTGCCGGTGGTGGATGAGGTCCTGGCCGCCGCGCTCCGGGCGCAGGGCGAGGGCGGTGTCCGAGCGCTGGGGCTGCTGCGGGACGCGCACCGGATCCTGTCGGGGGCCGACAGGCTGGAGCGGCCGGGGGAGATCGTGGAGGCGTGCGTGCGCAGCGCGGCCGAGGCGCTGCTGAAACTGCCTGGTGCCCCGAAGAACCCGCCCGGCCTGAAGTCGGCGGCGAAAGACCTGCTGGCGGCGGTGGATGCCTTCGGCCCGCCACCCGCCGGGCGTACGGGTCCCCCTGGGCACCAAGCCCCGGCTGGAAGCCGAGCCTGGGAGCTGGTCGCGGAGGCGGCCGAGGTGCTGCGCAGCGAGATCCAGAGCCCCGGCGGCCAGAAGCGCCGTCAGGCGCGGGGAATTGCCGAGCGGCTGATGGGTCTGCGGCTCGGTGCCGCGCAGGACAAGGCACTGGACACGTGGGGGGCCCTGTACTCGAAAGCATCGGGCACCCTGCACGGCGCCGGTGCCGAGAAGGACCGACCCACCTACCTGTACACCGAACTCCTGCACGCAGCACGCGAGTTGCTTGTGCCGCTGCCCGGCCGCGCCGATCGGGTCCTGGAGCTCACTGCCCTCACCGACCCCGGCCCGGACGACGCGGCGGAGCTGGCCCGGTGGACAGACCCGCGGGCGGAGGCGTTCTTCTTCCGCTCCGGCCCGTCCCCGGCCTGGCTGGGCGTGCTGGACGAGCACGCCGGGCACCTGCTGCTCGCCGACGAGGAGAACGGCACCTGGCCGGCCGCCCCGTTCCTCGAGCACCTGAACACCACCGCCCCGGACACCGCCCGACCCTGGCTGGCCGCCCACGCCGAACAGCTCGCCGCCGAAGGCCCGGGCGCACTGGACGCGCTGCTGCGCCTGGCCCTGGCCGACGCCCTCACCCCGGCCGGTATCCGCTCGCTGCTCCCGCACATCACCGCCCCGGTACTGCCCGGGGCGCCGTCGGGGCAGGGCGGGTTCGCGCGCCGGCTCGCGGCCCGCTGGGCGCGCACCCTCCCGGTGGCGGCCCGCGACGGGGACTGGGTGGTGGTGGCCGAAATGCTGCTGACGGATGCTGTGGACGCCGAGCACACCGGCCACCTGGCCCTGCAGGCGGTGCTGGAGCGCGCGCACGCCGCCCAGGAAGCCACGGAGGCCGGCCCCGCGTCGGTGCCCGGTGCCGAGCGCGCCGCGGCCCTGGCCGATCTGGAGATGGAGGAGGCGATCGCCCGGCAGAACGCCGACCGCCTGCCCGCCCGCGACGTCGCGGGCCTGCTGCACCAGTTGGTGACGACTGTCCACCCCACCCCTGGTGGGGAGGGCAGCGCGTTCCGGTGGGCGCGCGCCGTACGCGGCGCGGTGGCGGGGCTGCTGCGCCGCGACGTCGAGGCGACCTCATCCGCAGCCCGGGAGCTGGTCTTCGACGTCGACCTCGACGAGGTCCGCCTCGGCGACTCTGCGGCCTTCATTGGCCCGCGCTTGGCTCGCACCATTCTCGACCTCGCCGCAGCGGACGCCGCGGCAGGCCTCCCGCTCGCCGAGCGGCTGCGGGCATGGCCACGGATCGAACAGGCCGACGCGCACCTGCACGCCCGCCTCCTTGCCGCACACCTGGCCGCCCACCCGCCCCACACCCCGGACCCGTACACCGCTTCGGACCCGGGCACCCCCGCCCTTGCCCTCGCCGAAACGGCGGGAGGGGAAACGGGGAAGTGGTGGGATCTGGCGCTGGAGACCACGGAGCGGCTGCTGACCGGCCGCCCCACTCCGGAGGGCGCCCGACTGGCCGACCTGGTCCTCACCACCTGCCCGCCCGAGCGCGCCGAAAGCCTTCAGCGGCGGGCCCGGGCGGCGCTCGGCCCCACACCCGCAGCCGCCGAGGTGGAGCAAGCCCTGCCCGCCGGAACCACCCAGATCGACGGAACGGTGGAGCCGCTCGCGTCCTGGCTGCGGGTGTGGGACTGGTCCCCGGTGCTCACCGCACCGTTGCTGGACGGGTTCGGCCCGCTGCTCGCCGCGGTGCGCCGCCTGCGCCCGGCCGGGCCCCCAGACCCGCGCGCCGCCGATCACCTGGTGCCGCTGCGCCGCACCGTCACCCTCGTCGAGGAGGACTTGCTGGAGCGGGCCGCCGCAGACGGCCCGCTCGAAGCCGCCGCCGCACTGGCCGCCGCCGAGGACGCCGGAGCCGACGGGTACGCAATCGTGCTGCACCGCCTCGTCGAGGCCGATCCGGCCGCCTGGAGTGCCGACGTCCCCGCCGTGCTCACCGCCCTGGACCGGGCGGAGCTCGGCGCGTTCTACCTCGCCGCCACCGCGAACCCCGCCCACCGCCCCGGCGCCCTTCCGGCCGGGCCGGCCCCGGCAGCACGGGCCGCCCTCGACCTGCGCCGCACCCTGCCCGCCCCCGTCCCCAGCCAACCGAACCCCACCGTCCTCCTGTTCGCCGACCAGGCGCTGTTCGACCTGCTGACCCTGGTGTGGCGCACCGGCACCGACCTCGCCGAGGACCTCACCCCCGCCCTGGAACATCTGCACGCCCTTGCCACCCCGCTCACCATTCCCGCCGTTCCGCCACCCGCGCCCGGCCCAGGCCCGGACAGCATCGTGCTCGCCGACGCTGCCGGTCCGGACGACGAGAGCGCGGTGCCCGAGCCGACCGGAGACCTGCCCGGCTCGGACCCGGCGGTGCGCGCGCTGGGCTGCCTGCTGGAGTACGCCGCCGCCCAAGTCCGTACCGGCGCCGCAGTTCCCAACGACGTCCTCGACCTGGTGGTCCGAGCCCTGACCGCGCGCGGCGGCGAGGAGGCGCTCACCACCGCCATCGGGGTGGCCCTGCCGTTCCTGCACCGCCATGCAGCCGAGTTCACCGATGCCCATCCCAGCCTGTACGTCCTCACGCCGGGCCGGCCCACCCCGGCTGCCGCGTGGCTGCGCTGGGGCGGATACGACCCGCTGCTGCTCACCGCCCTGGGCCCCAGCCCACTCCTTGACGCTGTACGCGCGAACCTGCCCGGCGCCGACCGGCACCTCGCCCACGCCCTGCTTATCCGCACCGGCGACGCCGACGACGTTCTGGGCGACCCACGGGCCGCCTGGACGGAGCTGGCCGCCGCACCTGACGGCTCGCCTGCGGCATCCCGGCTCCTGGCCGCGCTCGCCGCACGCACTCCGCACCGGACCGGGTCCGGCGACACTCCGCCGGACCCGGCCGCCCACCGCGCCCTGGCAGCGGCAGCACGGTGGTGGACCGCGGCGCTGGACGCCGACCTGCCGCCCGGGGCGCTCGCCGCCGCCGGCGACTTCGCCGACACCGCCCTCGACGACACGGTGTGGCTGCCGCTGGCCCGCCGCAGCGCCGCCCATACCCCGGCCCAGACCCGCGCCGGTGACATCGCAGAACGGGCCGCCGCCCACCCGCGCGATAACGACGCCCTGCTCCTGGCCGCGCACCTGCTCACCCGATCCGCCCTCGCCCCCTGGCACGACATCGAGGTCCGCGCGCACGCCCGCACCCTGCTCTTGGCCGCCGATACCCAACCCGCCCCCGAACACCCGGCAGCCACCGAGCAGCTACGCCGAGCGCTGGTGGAGGCCGGAGAGGTGGACCTTGCCCGGACGACGTCGACAACCAGCTGAGCTTGTCGTTTAACCCCATCAGGGGGTGACGTAGTCGCCCCAGCCGAAAGTGGCGACGTAAGCGCGTCGAACGGCTTCTCCGCCCCGTCCACCCCTGATGCGGATGATGGTCGGCGCAATGACGAACCAGGCGGCAAAGCACCCCGCGATGATCAAAGTCCAGCGAGGGCCCGAGAAACTGGCAATGACGGCCAGGGCAATGATCGTGACGACCAGTCCGATATGGCCGCCGCCGATGGCCGTGCTGGATCTGCTGCCACCTGTCATCAGGGTCTCCCGCCAAAGATCACGCTGTCCCGTGTCAGAGCAGACTACGGAGCACTGCCAGCGTGTCAGTGCCGCTCCCACGACGGGGTTTGGTGCTGGCCTTGTGGTGTGTAGGGCGGCTGTATGTCTGGCCGGTCGCGAGGACCCGGCCCACATCGTGACGGGTGGCAGGGCGGTGGTTCTTCGAGCCTAAGGGGCGGCCAGGGCCGGGGCGGGAGGGTTTCGGTGCACCGGCTGGAGAGCCGGTCTTCGCGCGCAGGTTTCTGAACCCTCTGCGGACGCGGGCGGGCGTGAGTCTGTTCGGCGAGGCCGACTTCTCCCAGGGCCGTCGGAGGTCGGTGGCCAGCGGGCGGGAAAGCCGAAGCTGGGCGTAGGCCGCGACCACCAACCACGTCCATCGGTCGGCCGCTTCCAAGCTGCGGAGCCGGGGTTTGGTCCACCCGAGTGTCTGATTGAGCAGGCGAAACGTGTGCTCAAGATCGAAGCGGCGGAGGAAGGACTGCCAGCAGCGATCCACATCGTCGGTCGTGGCGGCTCTGGATCCGTGGTGCATTCAGTTGTCGACGGCCCGCCCATCGGGCGAACCCGGGCCGAGCCGTCGCTCCTCGGGGCCGTCCCTACTGCATCGTCGCG
Organism: Streptomyces sp. Alt3; assembly: GCF_030719215.1. Taxonomy (NCBI): domain Bacteria; kingdom Bacillati; phylum Actinomycetota; class Actinomycetes; order Kitasatosporales; family Streptomycetaceae; genus Streptomyces; species Streptomyces glycanivorans. The sequence continues at coordinate 220,891 of NZ_CP120984.1, forward strand.
TAGTCGTTCGGGGCCTTGCGGAGGATCTCGATCATCTGGGGCTCGGTCAGCTTCCGGAATGCCACCGTTGACGAGTTCGCTATCTTCCGGAAGAGGATGTCGGAAGGGATCGGCGGAAGGTCGGCGAACAGGGGGTGACGTTCTGGCCCGGCGCCCTCGCTGAACTCGCGGTGCAGCAACCACACCGTCTCGGCGAACAGTGGGTACGCGGTCTCGTGCTTGCTCCACAGGCACCGCAGCGCGTCGCCGCCAAAGTCCCGGTTGATGAAGCCCCAGACGTACGACATCTCGGCCGTCTTGTCCGGGTACTTGTCATCGTTCAGGTAACGGACCCACTCGTTCAGGATGTCCCAGCGCAGTGCGCTGACGATCACGCTCGCCGGTGCTTCGCCCAGTCGTAAGTCGGCGACGGGCTCATCATCGAAAGTCATCCGCTGACCGTAGCGAGAGAGACCACTGCCGCGCCACGACGCCCACGCGTCAGCACGAACGAGCGCCTCCGCGACGCTCCCCTTGGCGCTACTCTGGCACTCTAAGCACGACTGCAGGAGGGGCACATGGCGCACGAGGACTGGACCGTGGACCGACTGCACGTTGCGCTGCCCCACTCGGCGTCCCGGCAACAGCTGCTCCAGGACGTCAACCTCACCCCGATCGAGGACCTGCCTGCCGTCCTCGACGGATGGGCCTCGGCCGCCGAGCAGCTCGAATCAGCCCGGCCCCGCATCGAGGCCGCCCGCGCCCACATAAAGGTGCGCGGTGTTCTCCCTGACGACCTGGAGACCAGGGACGTCACCGCCGACGTTCTCAGGGACGCCGAGCCGCGCCAGGGCAACCGGGACGACCGCGGCCGGGGAGCGGCGTGACCTACCGGCTCAACTTCCCTACCGACGTCTTCGACACCTACAAGCAGCTCCCCGAGCTCGCCCGGCGGGACCTCGCGCTCGCCTTGGTCGACGCTCAGCAGGACCCGCTCGCGTACTCGGAGCCCTATGGGCAGGACGACGGCATCATCCGCACCGTTGCCCAGGGCCACGTCACCGCGGTGATCCTCCTCGGCCACGACACAGCGACGATGACCGTCCTCACGATCGCGTACGCCGGCACGGCCGACTCGTAGGCCAGCCACTCAGACACCAGGTGGCGAACCGCGTCGCGCCGCCCCGTTGTCACGGGCCTGCGGTCAGTGTCCAGGCTCTGCCGGACGTGGCGGGCTTCCAGTGTTCGGTGTACTCGGCGTTGTCGCTGATGGGTCCCGAGACACGGAACACAGGGTGGACGATATCGGGGTCCTCGTTCACCTGGAGGGACTGCTTCTTCCCCTTGCCGTCGATGTAGTCGACCCGAAGGTGGTATTCGACGTACTCCTTGTTGAGGAGCTTCGACTCCACGGCCATGACGAAGCCGTCGCCCGGTTTGAGTACCTGTGACTTCCCGGTGAAGTAGGGCTTCCCCTCCTGGGTGAACCGGGGGTCCCGCTTGCCGAGGTCCAGCTCCGCCGGGATTGTGTCCTCGGCCACGCCTCCCAGCGGCTCGATCATCGTGGTGCCGAGCGCCGGGGTACGCCGCGTGATCACGGGGACGATGTCCACCACGGTGATGGGTGAGGACGATGTGTTGGTCACGGACAACTTATAGGCGGTCTTGATCAGGGAGACCGCGCCGATCTTCAGGAACAGACGGTCCAGCGCTGCCTGATCGTACGGTCCTGTGAGCACCGCGCGATCCGCGGGGCTGACCCGCTGCCCCGAGACCAGGAACGCGCTGCTGTCCCCGGGTAGTACCGCCACGGTGACGGCCGACGAGGCCTTCGACACCGGCCGGGCCGTCGCGGCGGGCTTGTCCTCACCGAACAGGGTGTCGGTGACCAGCCCCTGCAGCGACGAGCCCAGGCCGGTGATGAGGCTGACGACAACGGCGGACACCCCGGTCAGGACCGCGGCCATGAGGACCGTGCGGGCCGAGGTTCTCTGATCCTCCGGTCCGGAAGAAGCCGGCCGGCGACGCTCGGACACCCTCCGGAGGTGTTCCCGCCCGCCCGTGCGCCTTACCATGCTGCCCCCAGTCGCTATGGTGCGCGAAGAGCACATACGCACCCCACGACCGGCGATCAGCCGGCCCCGCCCGCGACCGGCCGGTGGTCGCGATGTTGTCAAGTGGCGCCCCCGCGCGCTGATTTGTCGATCCTAGCCCTGCGCCGGACCGAAGGACCATCGGTTACCGTGCGGCTCGTTGCCGGGCCGCACGCTCGACGGACGAGGAGTCTTGGCGCGCGCCGGAGAATTCTCACCCGAGCATGAAACATGTCCTCCTGGCCACTGCGTCCAACAGAGGATTGATGCCGCCGCCCACCGCCACGCCGCCCACCGCGTCTCCAGCGCTGTCGAGCGTTATTCGGCTTCGGCTCCAGCTGAACCGAACCCGGTACCCACGCCCAGCACGCCGGGCTGCCTCCGGCTCATCGCCACCGCCCGCGCGGTCGACTCGATGTACATGGAGTGGCGCCGTTGTACTGCGCGAGGCAGAAGGCCGACTGTCCACGATGATCGAGGGCGCCGTCCGCTGCGCCCAGAGCCGTGCGCGGCTTGTTCGTGCCCTCTACGAACGCTTGGACCGCCTGGAGACCGCAACTGGTCAGTCTGCCGCGCCCTCAGCCCGATCAGGGCGTGTCGCCCTCCCATACCCACGGACCGCCAGGACGGCTGAAGGTGGGCCCGTATGAGGCCCGCCCGCCCGGTCCGTATGCGCTATGAGGGGTGATCAAGAACGCGCCGGTGGTGATCTCCTCTTCAGTCCAGCCGGTCACCTCGATCAGCTGTCCGTCCAGCGGCCCACCGGTCAGCTCGCGGTAGTCGCGGCCGGGCTGTGGCCCAGGCTCCAGGTCATCACGCTCGCTGCCGTACACCCTCGGTGCCTGTGTCATGCGACCAGTCTGGTGCGACACAGGGGCCACCAGGACAGGAATCGGTGCGCCTTCACCACGAAGAGTCCCTGCCCGCTGCGCAGCCCATACAGGTGCAACATCAGCGCGTGGCAGTGGAGCGCCACTGGTGAAACGCTCCTGCACATTTCACCCCTGACCTGCGCCGATGCCCTGGATGAAGGTGCGTGGAGCCTGTGCAGGGCCGTGCGTTGCAGGGCCCGTCATGTTCGGTGTCTGCCGGTAGGGTCGTGCGGTTGATCGGGCAGCGAGCACGGACACGCGTGTCCAGACGTGACAAAAAAATCGAACACACGATCTAATGCGGGAATGGACGCCCCCAACTTCCCCACCGACCTGGTCCAGGCCCAGCGCGACCTCAACGCCACGTACGACGCCCTCGCGGCACCCCACCAGCACGGCAACACCACACTGCGCCGCCATCTGCTCCTCCTGTCCGCCCGCATCTGGTGGCACCCCTTCTGGAACACCCGACGGACCGGCAGGCCAGCAGACCGGACCGAGCTGCGCCGCCAGGCCCGCGGCGACCGTCGTGCAGCGAGGGCGGCATGAGAACCGAAGCCCCGACCGATCGACAGGTCCAGATTCTGCAGGTGATCAAAAAACTGGATCGCGGATCACGGCGAGGGCCCCTCGATCCGCCAGATCGGAGAACGGGTCGGCCTGTCCAGTAGCAGCTCGGTCGCCTACCAACTCGCTCGGCTGGAAGACCCTGGCCTGATCAGCCGCGCCGGGCGCCGTTGGCGCTCCTGTCAGCTCGGCACCTGAGTCCCTCGCTCTCTCAGCGGCACCCGGCCTACCGTCAAAGTTCGGAACCGTGACATCCCCAAGGCGACGTTAGTGTCCCCGCATACTGGCGGATCAAGCCAATGCCGTACGGCTGCGGCCTCACCGGCCCGCATCGTCCACGCTCAGCGTCGAGAGTGCGGCCAGCTGGTCGACGTGCTGCGATATGTCCAGGAGCCGGCTGCGGGGTGCGCTAGTTTCGTGTCGCATGGAAGACACCTCCCAGCTACGTCAAGCCGCCCTCGCCTGGCTTGAGCAAGCACGTCATCTGCCCTCCATTCCCCAGGCTGTCACCGACGCAGCGCTTGCAGCGCGGTCGGAGTGGGATGACCTGAGCAACGCCGTGGTCATGGCGGCGCCGATATCGGAGCACCGTGACCTGTACGGAAAGCTCACTGGTGACTGGCTGCCCAGATGGCCCGTAATCCTCGGTGCATCCGGGCTGGGCGACGCGACCCGTCTGATCGCTCAAGGGGCGGCGGTACCGGTGGAAGAGGTCGCGGACAGTTTCGTTGCCTTCTGTACGGCGTCGGCATCGGGCGTCGAGGACTGGCTGCTGCTGACCGGCGATCTCCCTGAAAGCGCACGAGTTCCGCTGGGCCAGCACACCCTGCAGACCTTCACCACCGACGAACTGAAGCAGCTGGGCCCCATGCCCGCGCTCCACGGCTTGCAGCCGGGCGGGCTCGACCTCGATCTTCTAAGCGGTGCGCCCTTCGTCCATGCCCCGAACCCTGACCGTACGCCGGACCGCAGAGGGACCCACTGGTTCGAGACCGCCGGTCCTCGGCCGGAAGCCCGCCACTGGAGAGCTCTGCTTCCCCTCATCCTGTGGAGCGAGGACCTGTTGCACATCGATGCCGTGTTCAGAGTCGAGCGCGGCCGGTACTTCGAACTGAACCGAAACGACATCCCGACCACCATCGACACCGTTGCGAGCCGCCACGGAACTCCAGTCGAATTCGAAGCCCGCAAGACGGGAAGCTTCTACCTCGCCCCGGCCGATCTGCCGCGGATGCAGGCTTTCTGCTCCGCAATAACAGCCAGGATCGATGCCGTCATGGCTGGCGCAACCAGCGGCCGCAAGCTGCCCAGGAAACGTGCCCGACGGCTTGAACGAGCCGCCCGACACCTGCTGCAGGCCTACCAGCGCACCACCAGCGACAACGAAGTATGGGAGCAAGAGATAGACGAGCTGCACCTGGACTACGTCATAGCCCTGGAAGCCCTGATAGCCAGCCCCAACGACAAGCACGACGGCATTAGCAAGAAGATGCAGACTCGCACGGCCGCCCTGTTCCCCCCAGCGCTGCGCGAACTCGTCACGAAGGCAGTACGGGACGCGTACAACGCGCGGTCCTTGTACGTGCACGGAGACCTGCTCAAAGAGCAGGAGGAAAGCGAAAGACAAACTGAGCTACGTGCGCTGAGGCTGATCGTGCGGCAGGTTGTGCTGCGCTGGCTCATCCTCACCCCCCATGACACCGAAGACCTCGCACCACGTCTCGACGCCGCAGCCGACTGCCGCAGCTGTGAGCGAGCCATCGACGAGCCTCTGCGCACCTTCTTCGAGGAAGTGACGACGCAAGACGACATCAGGTCATGAGGCGGCCAAGAAACTCCCGGCGGCTATCGCGGTCGGGGCGGGCTGCTCGCTATGCCTTGCCTGTGGCTTTGAAGCGGAAGCCGAAGAGGCCGCCTTCCTCGTCGTCGGTGAGGCGGGGACTGCGGATGTGGGGTTCGGGGTTGAATCCGCGCTGGGCCGCGGTGCTGAGGGTGTCGGTGTTGAGGGTGACGATGTACTGCATTTGCTCTTGCTCCGTCACTTCGGCTGCGAGCGCGAGGGCTCGTGCGACCTGGCGTTCGTCGACGCCGTCGTAGAGGTGGCTGTCGTGGATGAGGAAGTCAGGGCCGCGCTCATGGCGGTGTGCGAGGACGGCCAGGGTGAGGTCGAAGCAGAAGATGACCATGTTGTTGATGCCGCGGCTGTCGTCGGCGTCGATGCGGGGCGTGATGCTGAGGCTGGTCCGGCCGGCCTCGATGGCGAGGTAGGCTTCGCGGCCTTCGCCGTAGAGGCGCTGGGCGTACCGGGAGAACAGCAGGATCGCTTCGTCTGTCTGTTGTCGGCGCTCTCGGAGGTCGAGATCGACGGCCTGTTGCAGTTCGACGCTCTTGGCGGTGATCTGGCGGGCGCTGGTTTCTAGGGCTTGCGCTGCGTCGAAGCGGTGGCGAAGAGCACCGAGAGCGGCCTCTTCCCGTCCCAGGGCTGTCTGCAGGGCGGTCAGTGCTTCCAGCGCTCCACCGTCCGCCAGCTCGCGCAGGAGGAGGGCCTGGTTTTCGCCCAGGTCGGCACGTTCCTGACGCCGGGCGGCCAGGCGGTCGGTGAGTTCCTGGATCTCTTCCTCCAGGAACCTGCGCCGGTTGCGTACGACGGAGTGGTGGAACGCCTTGACGTCGTCGAAGCGACGCCGGACCTGGTCGTTGAGGATGACCCCGAGCTCGCGGTAGGCCGGCTCGAGGTAGGACACCTCGACGTCGGTGGTCTCAGTGACCGCGCCCCGGAGCTCTTCGAGGTTGTGCTGGTCGATCACGTCGTCCTGGGCGAGCTGCTTGATCCGATGGCTCACCTGGTCTGCGCGCTCCTTGAGTCGCTCGTACTCGGGGACCACCTGGAAGGCGGCAACCTGCGTCTGCAGCCGTTCGACCTGCGCCTCGGCGAGAGTGATTTGGCCTCGCAGATCGGCCGTGGACCCGACGATCCGTCCCCATACGGGATCGTTGACGGCCTTCCTCAGCTGGTCCCTGGTCGCCTTGCGGGCATTGAGCTCGCGGTACCCGTTGACCAGTTGCCAATCCAGCCCGAGGAGGTAGGACAGGTTTGACGATGCCTCGGCGGCGGCCTGTCGGGAGAACGTCCGGGTCGGCTCGTTGAAGCCGTGAGCGGAGACCCGGCGGATGAGGAACGACAGGAGCGTGCGACCACTCACCCCGGGGTGGTCGCCATCCAGCCCGAAGAGGTCCCTCTCGATGACGCGATTCCACTGCTCCACGGACAGCTCTACGTCCTGGCGGTCCGTGAAGAGCGTGTCGGCCGGCACGCCGGACACGTCCCGGCTCAGCGACACGACCTTGGGATTGCCTCCGCGCCGTCGTACCTCAAGCGGATCGTCCTGCCACGGCCAGTCCATAGCGAGGCTGAAGGTGATGTGGCGCAGCGCCCTGTTCGTGGCCAGCGACCCGGAGGATTTGGCCCCCAGAAGGAAGTGGATGAGTTCGATCACGCTGGACTTGCCGGCGCTGTTACGGCTGTCGGTTTCAGCCGACGACGTGGTGGTGTCCGCGACCAGCAGGTTCAGTCCTGGTGAGAACTCCACCGTTTTGAACCGTGCGTCGTCAGCGCTCAGACGGCGCAGCATCCGTACTCCTTGCGACGAGAACGTCTTGGACCAGCTCCACCGCACCCATGGCGAAGAGGATGTCCAGGGCCAGAACGAACCACTCGAACGATACCGGTGAGGTATGGGCTTGATCAGCGCGCCAGCTCTTCAGCCTTGCCCACGTCTGACTGACGGTCCGCGGTTCATCGAGCTGGAGGAGAACCTGCGCGCCGACAGCGAGCAGGCAGCGGTCAGGAGCGATTCCTTTCGTCGGAGTGATCATGCGGTCAGTCCGATGCCTGGTTGCCAGCCGGCGGGCGGCGTCTCGAAGATGTCGCATCGTTCGAAGAAATGCGCCAGGACTACAAGGGCGGCGCGCAGCACCTTCGGTCGCGGCTGGGCGTTCCCCAGGAAGTACATCTTGAGCTGCCAAAGAACGTCGTCGGCGTCGCTGTAGTCGCGGCGCACTTGCTGGTAGTGCAGGCGGAAGCCCTCTGCGACCTCGTCGTGCTCCAGCTCGCTCTGGCTTCCGGCGTAGAACGCGTCTACCAGGTAGCTCTGTCGCATGCCGCGGAGGAGGTCCTCCCGGTCCGCTCCTTCGATCCGGTTGAAGTCCAACTTCTCCACCGGCACGTCAGGCAGGGACATCAGAGGGTTGGACTCGGCGCGGATGTCCTGCAGCTGCTTCAGCAATGGTGCCAGGTCCTCCATCCCGATGCCGAAAGTCGTGTCCTTGATGGGGATCTCGCAGCGGAGGACGTCCTCGGTCTCCATCTGATCAAGCTGCATGCACTCGCGCCACAGCCGCCGGGTGCCCATCTGCTCGAATCGCAGCGAAGGCATGCTGTCCCGCGCGCTTGCCAGCAGAGACGTCACCTCCGGATGCACACCCCGCCTGTCGTTGTGCACGAAGACAAAGGTGTCGAATTCGCCGTTTCGCTTGGCGATCGCCCCTGAGAGGTCCCCGTCGAACTTCTTGCGGATCTTGTCCAGCTTCACCGTCTGGGGTGCGTAGCAGGCGTACAGCTTTCGCGAATGCAGGCTGAGGCCATCGGCCGACCTGTCACCCAGACTGCCAGCCGTGCGCACGTCGAGGAAGTCTGGATAGCGCAAACACATCAGCCGATGGAAGAAGTCCTCGAACTCGTTCTCGTAGAGCTCCGCCATCAACTCGAGGAACTTGACGTGTGCATACATCCGCTGCTCAAACCGCATGAACCCCCCTTGCGCACAGAGCTGGCAGCGTAGCTGTGTGTAGCTGAACCCAACACCCCTCGATCGGATTCTGCGGTTGCCGACACCCGGTCCACGCCCAGCCCCAAGGGCGGTACGCTGCCGGCGTCGAGCTTGTCGCGCCTTGGTGTTAGAGCTCGATACGCCGAGCTTCACGGGCACCGGCTCCGCCTCACCGTCGACTGCGGCGCTGTGGCACCTGGGCACTAATCGGTTTGCGCCCTCCCGCTCTGCCGATTGTGTGAGGGCCGCCAGGCCCCTTCGAAATACCTGTTGCGCTTTGCTCGGGCCTCGCTTGTGCGCGTCGATTCCAGGGTGGGAGGGCGGGGCCTGGGTGGGCTGTATGCCCAGCGCGGTAGCTGTTCGTGCTCAGTACGGCGGTGTGAGGGCGACGACCCGGCAGACGTGGTCGGCGTCCTGCGCCCACGCGAGGAGGGCCTTTCGGTCGATCAGCAGGATCCCGTGCCGCTTTCCCCAGGCGGCTGCGTCGCGGGTGAAGAACCCGTTCGTCACGACCATTGACTGCGCGGCCTCGTACACGGGCCCGGCCGTTCCGTTGATCCGATACAGGACCTCCGAGCCGACCCTGCGTCCCCGGGTTGTGTGCTTGCACTGCACCGCGAGGGTGCGTTTGGCGGCGTCGACCGCGAGCACGTCCACTGCCTGGTCGCCGCGGCCGCCGACGACCTTGGCCTGCAGGCCGTCCCGCTCCAGCAGCCGTCGCACCATCTCCTCGAACCCAGCCGGCGAAGCCCCGTCTATAACCCGGACGTCGGGGCTGAACGTTACCTTCCGGGCACTGCGGCTGCGTTCGAGCCCGGCCTCCCACGCCTTCCGGTGGGCCAACTGCTCTCTCTGGCGCAGCAAGCGCTGGGCTTCCGCCTCCCGGGTCAACGCGAGTTGCAGTAGCTCCTTCTGCCGCCGCAGCTCCGCTTCCAGGCTCCGCTGCCGGTCGCGGAGCCGCTCCGCCTCCGCACGCAGGCGCCCGGCTTCCTCCTCGTACCGCCGCACGCGGCGTCGGAAGGCGGTGCGGGCGGCGAACTCGACGGGCAGGGCGAGCAGCAGCCCCAGCGTCAGCGCGGCGGATACGTCCTGGACCCGCATCCCCCCGCCCGTCAGGTTGTCCAGCACAGGCACCGCGAGCGCCCCCAGCACGATGAGCCCCAGCTTCCAGCTGTTGACCACCCCGTACGGATACTCAGGCCGAACCCGCCCCACGCCCGCCTCCCCCGACGACCCCGCCACCACCAACTCCCCGAGACCCTACGACCCGCCACTGACACCACCATGCCGCCAGGGTGCCCGCATCGCGCTTTGGAGGACTGCAGCCGCCCGGACACTCTGGGGAAGGTGTGAGTGGGCGCGTTGGTGGCATTACGTGGGTGTCAGCGGGACAGGGCGCTGGGTGCCTGGTCATGGGGTTGGTTGCGGGCAGGCTCGCTGCTATGAGGTGGCCAAGTGGCTGCTGTCTTCCGCCTGTCACGAGGTTGACCGGCTGTTGTGGGAGCGGCTAGTCACAAGTGCCCTGCACGGGTCCAGGGCATTGTCCCTGCGCTGGCCTACCGCAGGGACCTCAGCTCAATAGGGTGTGCCACGAGAAGGTCACTCCAAGTCCTCCCATGTCCACGATGCTGCGGCACTTCCCTCTGGCTCCCGGCCGAAGCGGAACCGTCCCGGACCTTCGCAGAACTCCCTGAACTGATCAAAGCACCCTGCCGCAGGGAGCCGACCAACCAGCACGCCAAGCTGTTCCTCCGCCCCGATCTCCCGCAGCCTGTCCAGCAGGTCGGTCACTGCGGCTGGGTGCCCGAGGGTTACGTGCATGGCAGGGTTTTGGGCCAGTAGAGCGTCGAACTGCTCTACCGCCCCGGAATCCCGCAGCATGTACAGCAGGTCGGCCACCGCGTGCGGGTTGTCGAGGGTTACGTGCGTGGCGGGGTCTCGGGCCAGCAGCGCACCGAACTGTTCCTCCTCCCCGAGCTCCCGCAGCCGGAAAAGCAGGAAGGCCACCGCGTGCGGGTTGTCGAGGGTTACGTGCGTGGCGGGGTCTCGGGCCAGCAGCGCACCGAACTGCTCTCCAGCCCCGATCTCCCGCAGCCTGTCCAGCAGAATGGCCACCGCGTGCGGGTTGTCGAGGGTTACGTGCGTGGCGGGGTCTCGGGCCAGCAGCGCACCGAACTGCTCTACCGTCCCGGAATCCCGCAGCCTGTCCAGCAGAATGGCCACTCCAATTGGGTCGTCGAGGGCGACGTCTGCGGCGGCACGGGACGCCAGAGCCATGAACTGCTCTACCGCCCCGATCTGCCGCAGCCTGTCCAGCAGAATGGCCACTCCAATTGGGTCGTCGAGGGCGACGTCTGCGGCGGCACGGGGCGCCAGAGCCATGAACTGCTCTACCGCCCCGATCTCCTGCAGCCTGTACAGCAGGTTGCCCACTTCGGCTGGGTCGTCGAGGGGGATGTGCGTGGCGAGGTCTCGAGCCAGCAGCGCACCGAGCTGCTCTTCCGCCCCGATCCCCCGCAGCGATAGCAGCAGGTCGATCACTGTGTACGGGTTGTCGAGGGCGACGTGTGCGGCGGCACGAGACGCCAAAGCACCAAGCTGCTCTTCCGCCCCGATTTCCTGCAGCTCACTAAATAGAATGCCCACGGGCTGATGGTCGTTGAGGGCGACGTGCGCAGCGGGATCTTGGGCAAGCAGCGCATCAATCTGCTCCTCCGCCCCGACTGCCCGCAGCTCGTGCAGCAGACTAGCCAACGCGAGCGGGTTGTCAATGACGACGTGCGTTGCAGGACCTTGGGCCAGCAGCGCACCGATCTGCTCTTCCGCCCCGACCTCCTGCAGCTCGGCCAGCAGGCCGGCCACCGCGGCTGGGTTGTCGAGGGTTACGTGCGTGGCGGGGTCTCGGGCCAGCAGCGCACCGAGCTGCTCTTCCGCCCCGATCTCCCGCAGCGCATTCAGCAGACTGCTCACCCCGTCTGGGTCGTCGAGGGCAGCGTGGGTGCTGGCCCATTCGGCGGGACGGGGGTCCTTGGGGTGCAGAGTGCGAAGGTGGTGGATGAGTTGGCTGGCGGCGTAAGGGTTGCCGTTGCCGTGGGTGGTGGCGTGTTTGTGGAGTTGGGTCGAGTCGCGGTAAAGGCCTCGGTCCCACGCGGCGTTGCCGAGGGTGTAGAGGTCGGCGGGGTGGGCGTGGCTGGCGGCTGTGGTCCAGAAGTCGATGGGCGGGATCTGGTCGGCGCGGTGGCGGCGGCCGTACTGGTCGAGGTAGTCGGCCAGCTGGTACTGCGGCCCGTACGTGTCCCGGGCATGCCGCCCGGCCGGCTCGACTCCGCCGGCCGGGCGGCGCTTTCGCTGGTTGCGTGGCGTGGTGGTTTCGACGGGGGTGAGGATGCCGGGGATGCCGGTGCAGTCCTGGGTGACGTAATCGATGGCCTGGGCGAGCCAGTCCCTATCGGTGGCGTTCCATTCGGTCTCGGTGAGGTAACCGGGCGCCGCCTCGACAAGCCAGGCCAGGGGGATGTGCGGGCCGGCACCGAGACGACGGGCGTCCATGGCCGCGTGGACCAGAGCCCGGGTGACGCCCCGAGCCGCGTGATAGCGGTTCATCAGGGCGAGCACGCCGGCCAGGTACTGTGCGACCTGGCGGTCCTGCGCGCGTTCGGCCGCCTCCCTGAGCCGTGGATCAGCCCCGGCCGTCGCGGCCAGCGTCACCAGGTCGTCCGGCGTGAACGTCTCCGGCACATCGATCCTGTGCCCGCCCAGCAGCTCCCTGGCCTGTGTGTGCCGGTCCGGGTCGGTGCGTGTGGTGAGCGTCTGCCATTCCCCGGGCCACAGGGTCGCCATCACCAGCACCGGGCCCCGCGCCGGATCGCGCAGCAGCTCCCGCAGACCCGCGGCCACCTGCTCACCCAGCGGCTCCGGAGCAAGGTAGAACTGGGCCTCGTTCAGCCAGATCACCGTGTGCGGGGCCACGTCGGCCAGTTCGGCCAGGACCGCATCCGGTCGGGTGGGGGCGAGTGGATGCCAGAGCCGCCAGGGCTCCGGCAGGCTCCGCACCGCTTCCCATAGAGCGCGGGTCTTGCCTGTCGACGAATCCCCGACCAGAGCGACGAGGCCGCTGCGTCCAGCCTCAGCGGCCTCAACCACCGACTGCACCTGCCGGTCGAACTCACGAGGGACATAAGCCGGCAGCACTCCGAGCCGGCCGCGGGCACCGTCGACATCGAGGGCCGGGTGGACCTCCAGATCGGTCAGGACAAGGTCGTCCTCGAACTCGCCGACAGGCCGCCCCACCCCCGTAGCCATCCGTGCCTCGACCCACAGTCCGCGCACCCGCGCAGTCATGTCCTGCCCGTCCCACCGGGCAAGGCGGGCCAGCACCGCAGCGATGGAGACGATGTCGGCCTGGCTGGGCGGTAGGGACGGGTCGCTGATGCAGCGCCGGACGGTGTCCCGGCTCGGCGATCCCACCAGGTCGCCCTTGCGGATGGCCTCGGCTATCTCGTCCAAGCTCGGTGTCCCCGCCGCGAGGTACACCTTGTACACCAGATCCTTGAGCTCCCGCAGCGGCCGGGGCCAGCCGACCCGCGCCCTCGCCAGCACACGCGGCCGCCGGGCCGGACCGCCTTCCTTGTCGCGACTCATCGCACCATCCTGCCCCGACCCTGGCCCCGAGTCGGCCTGAACAGCCGATACACCGAGCCCACCTGATGCCACGTCGCAACCGGGAGATGATCTTCAACCCGCCTCGATCGTGGTCATCGAGCCGGGCGACCGCCCACTCGCTACACATTCAGTGGAGGTCCCATGTCCCGAACACCCATGACACGCCCCGAGCGTCTGGCCCTGGCCTGCGCCGCCCTCACCGGAACCGTCTCTGGCGCTGTCCGCGCTATCACCGCCTGGCTCCTCAACCAGATCACCCCGTAGCCCCTTGCAAGGCCGCAGAGCTCCAGGGCCGGGCCTCTCGTGCTGTGCACGGAACGCCCGGCCCCGGCAGCGATGTAACACACGCCCGTCCAAGGCCGCAGATCCCCTCTCCACCGATTTCCGCGACTGGACCGCGACCGCGGGGCAAAAGACGCGCCAGATGGCAACCCCGTGGGCCGTCAGGTGCCTGCCCCAGGCTGCTCTCCGGGGGTGGAGTGGGGCTGTGGGTTCTGTGGCGGGGAGTTCTGTCAATTAGCCTGCACGCAGGGCTGCAGCAGGGCTGTGGTGTTGGGACTGAGGGGGAAGGTGCATGCCGAGGCCAGATGAGCCAGGCACCGGCTGCGGCCCGAGACATGGATGCCGCGGCAGCCGACAGGGTCCTCCGGCGTGGAGCCGTCACCGCAATGCGGCCATTCGGGAGGAGTCAGAGACGGGCTTGCAGACGTCATGCCTTTTATGGACGACAGAAGCAGCCGATCAGTTGCTCTACGTCACACCTCGAAGAGTGCGCCACTGGTCGCGCGGCGGGCGGCTGCGCCGATGCGCCTGGACGGGCCGAAGGTGGCCAGTCCCCGGGCCGCGGGGACGTATGTGGTGGGGATGCCGATGTGGATGTGGGCGACCTCGTCCCCTTCGACGTTCGGGCCGGCGACCGCTACGGCCACGGCCGGCGGTGTCACCGTCACCGCCACCGCGAAGGTAACGAGGGTGCGGTGGGCGATGGGTGACGGCGCGACCGTCATCTGCCACGGGCCCGGCACCCCGTACAGGAAGTCGCAGGAGGTGACCACGTCGCCGGACTGCGGGCACCTGTACGAGCGTCCCTCCTACGAACAGCCGGGCGGACGGTTCAAGGGGACCGCGACCGCAGCCTGGACCGTCACCTGGACCGCGCCCGCCCTCAACGATGGCGGGACCTTCACCGAGACCAGGACCACGGAGTTCACTGCCGCCGTCCACGAGGTCCAGGTCGTCAACTGACCGCTGGCAGGCCGCTGACCTGCGGCAGTGAGTTTTCGCGGTGAGTTCGCACGGCTGTAGCAGCTATGACGGGGCCTCCAGGGACGGCTACCGGGACTACGCCCGCACCATCCCCGTCCTGGCCACCACCCTGACCCGCCTCCAGCAGCGCGGACCCCACGGCCCCGTCTGGTGGCGCTTCGGACACCCCGCCCCCGACACCATCGGACAGCCTGCCCTCGACACCCTGGGACAGCCCGCCTTCGAAAGCCTTGAGCACGCCCTCGCCAACCCCGACGACTACCGCCCCTACCACGCACGCGAAGAGCAACGCCGCCTCGAGCACCACGCTCAGGAGAAACGCGAGCGCCAGGAGGAGGAAGAGGCCGAGCGCCGGCAGAAGGCGGCGGCGTGGCCGTGCCCGACCTGCGGCCGCGAAGTCTTGCCCAACGACTGGGAGCCCCGGCCCACCGGCACTGACTGCAGCGACTGCACCCGCACCAGAAGACGCGAGCAGGCGGATACCGCGGCCCGGGCCGCCGAGGAGGAGGAAGGCCGGGAAGAGGCCAGGAGGAACGGCCTCTTCGGCTTCTTGAGGTGACCCTCAAAGACCGACACAACGGCCGCCGTGTGTGCGGGCCAACCGCGCGGCCATGCCGCGTTGGTAGCCCCCGGCCCGGCGCAGCTCTGCCAACGCGACCTTGACGGCCTTTAGTATTGGCGCGTCGGCTCTCAGTAGCAATGCAGACGACATCGGGAATTTAAAGGTTCCCAGAAGTGAGATTCCGAAAAACAGAATTATGACACCGCCAAGGATTGTTAGCATCCGAACCCGCCCCCCTCGTTTCCGTTACTACCTTTTCGCTGGCCCAGGTATAGGGGTTCTTACCTGCATTGACTTCGAGGCCTGCACCGAGCTCAGCCGAATACTTTTGCTGCCCTGGGGAGTTCTCTGTACCGATAGCCGTTCTTTGGCTTCGACGCCAACACCCCTGTTACAACCCATCACGGAAACTTTTGGAATGTGACAGGGAGAATCTTCGTGCGAGTCTCCGACTTCGTGAACGTCGGGGCGGCCACAGTGAACACGCTCAGGGCCGGTGGCATATTTGTTTTAATCATCGGAATTTTTTGGCTAGCGGATGGGGTGCGAGAAACCCTTTAAGCCCACGCATAGCCATCGCATCGTCCCCTGCGTGATCTTCTGTAGCGCGTTAACGCTCGATGCTTGGCATCCCCCTCAGCACCCTGCCGCGTTTCCCTTGACGCAGGCCCGGAGCCTCCCGGCGGCACCACATGGTGCCGCCCCGCTCCCAGGGAGCCCTGGATGCGGCGTGACACCGCCTGTGACAGCAGGTGCGACAACACCTGTTACAGCCGCCGCGCGCCGCTCCTCGCACAACCGCAGGTCAAACCCCATCCTTCCGGCGGTGCGTGCTCGGACTTCCCCTCTTCTACCTGGCCTGTCCCGCTGTCTGGCCGTCGCAGGGGCTCCGGACCCGCGACCAACCGGCGACCAGGTGGCGGCACTTCTGTGTTCCTACTCCGGCGGGACGGCCGGCCGCTGCGCCCCGTCGTGCGCGCCGAGCTCGGCGGCGTACGTGGTCCGTGCGTCGGCGACGGCCCGCTCCCACGTGCTCGCACCACCGCCGTGCGTGCGGGCCAACCGCGCGGCCAGGCCCCGCTCGTAGCCCCCGGCCCGACACAGCTCCGCAAGCGCGATCTCAACAGCCTGAGCGCGCTTCTGAGACACCGGACGCCCCGCCCCGCGCCCTCCACACTCGGCCCGCCGCAAGGGCTACGGATCAGCGGCCAGACCGGAGTACCTCTCTCAATTCCTGACGGACCCCAATCGCACGAAACGCCCCGAGGGACGCGAAGACCACGTCAGATACCGCCGACGGCGGCGACCGTGGGTTGCGACGCCTGACTGCGGCCCGTGGGCCGCTTCGTGAATCGAGGATCGGTCATGCTCCTGACCCTCTATCGGGCGCGCACGATTCCACCCTCTCCTCGCGCAACCCCAGTCGCGTATTGAGTGATCAGACTTCCATTTTCGGCAAAAGCAACTGACTGTACACCCATATAAGGAAGGGCGGATACACTTCCCATACGTACAGGAACGGATAGGCGGAAAGTGACGAAGATTCAAGTGCAGGCCTACTACAAGCAGCAACACGCAGATAACCCCGCGATGATTTACTCATCCGAGGATGTCGATGCGTTGATCGAATCTCTTGCCTTCGGAGAAGAATTCGAGAATATGGCCACGCTTCAGTGCCTGCAGCGCAAACTGCTTCCTTCAGGATTTCCCGACCATGAGTTTTTGGTTGGGGTGAACGGGAAGCGGCAGGTCGGAATCGTAAGTTTCATTGACGACAAGAACCACATCTCAATTGATTCCTCGAAATCTCAAGGTGGGGATGTCGTCTATCACATCGCGGGGAATCCAACGGAATTTCCTTCCATGGCAGAAATCCCACTCCCTCTAGTGCGTGAGGCGGTAAAGGAGTTTCTTCTTTCTGGAGGGATGCGTCCCGCGTGTGTCAAGTGGCAGGAAGCGCCGGGAATTTGACGCACCCCGGGATTGGATAATCGACTGGCGAGTGTCAGCATCCACTACCCTCGATCTTTCGTGACGGGCCACCGGGGAGTAGAACGAATAGTGGAGGATATTCAAGACTTTTGCAGGGAATCTCTTACAGGCCCTCAGAGCTCGTAACACGATCTTGTTGAAGTGTCCTGGTTGGGCGTTACCGGTGCGACGATTCGGCCGTTCGTGAGGGTGTGGGTACTCGACCGTGGATCGTGGACGATGAGTTGTGGGCGTTGATCGAGCCGTTGCTGCCGCCGTGGCCGGATCGGTCGCCGGGGCCGCGGCCGGTGTCGGACCGGCTCTGCCTGCAGGGCATTCTGTTCGTCCTCTACAACGACATAGCCTGGCAACTTCTGCCCTTGGAGCTGGGGTTCGGCTCGGGACAGACGTGCTGGCGGCGTCTGGACCGGTGGCAGAAGGCAGGAGTCTTCGACCGGCTGCACCGGGTCCCGCTCGCCGAGCTGAATGCGGCTGGTGAACTCGACTGGTCACGTGCGTGTGTGGAGGGTTCCCACATTCGCGCGAAAAAGGGGGCGCCGACACCGGTCCGTCGCCGGTCGACCGGCGGAAAACGGGCAGCAAACACCATCTGATCTGCGACGGACGCGGCACCCCGCTCAAGGTCATCACGACCGCGGCCAACGTCAACGACGTCACCCAGACCCTCGCCCTGGTCGACGGGATCCCTCCCGTCTCGGGCCGTCCAGGCCGCCCCCGCCGACGGCCCGACGCCCTGCTCGGTGACAAGGGCTACGACTCCAACGCACACCGCGACGAGCTCCGTCACCGGCGGATCCTGCCTGTCATCTCCCGCAAGGGATCACCCAATATCAAGGGCCGGGGCAAGCTCCGCTACGTGGTGGAGCAGACCTTCGCCCTGCTCCACCACTTCAAACGCCTCGCAGCCCGTTGGGAACGCCGCACCGAACTCCACGACGCCTTCGTCTCCCTCGCCTGCAGCCTCATCTGCTTCAGACGCCTCAAAAGGGTCAGATCATGATCGTGTTACGAGCTCTAAGGTGCGTTTGTTGTTCAGTCGCTTCGGTCGCTTTGAGGGGGTGTTGATGCCTGCTGACCTGCGCATTTACCCCAGCGACTCACGGGACGAAGGCTTCCTTCCTTCCGTCGCTGATGTGCCACTTGCTACGGCAAGGTGGTGCGCCCGCCAGGGCTGGCCGGTCCACCCCTTGGCCCCCGGCCGTAAGACCCCCGCGGCAAACTGTGAAATGTGCCGCCAACCCGGCCACTCCCGTGCAGAATGCGCCTGCCCGTCCGAGGGGCGCTGGTGCCACAGTTTCCACGCGGCGACGCTGGACCAGCGCCGAATCGACCGCTGGTGGGGCAAGAACCCGCAGTTCGGCACCGGCGTTGCCTGCGGCCCCGCAGGGCTGGTCGTCATCGACATCGACGCCCACGCCACGAAGTCTCCTGGCCGCGACAGGATCCTGCCGGGCATCCCCATCAGCGACCAGGTCAACCTTGCCGGCCTCACCAACGGCTTCCACACCATCGCCGTACTCGCAGCCCTGCGGGACATGCCCAGCCCGGCAGACGACGCCGGCACCCTGCGCGTGCGGACACCCTCCGGAGGGCTCCACGTCTGGTACCGGGTGGGGGACAGCCGCTCCTGGCAGTGCTCCAGCGGCTCCAGCCCAGGGCGTGCTCTGGCCTGGCAGGTAGATGTCCGGGCCAACGGCGGCTACATCGTCGCGCCGGGCACCACCACGGCCGCCGGGACCTACACTCCGCTTGGCTCTGTGCGCCGTCCTGCAGTCCTGCCTGACTGGCTGGCCCAGGAACTCGAACGCACCGGCCACCTACCTGCCTCGGACGTCCCTGCCCCCCGTGCCGTGCCCCCGCGAGCGCAGCAGGCCGTCATCGCCGCGGGCGGCGGCCGCAACCACACCCACAACACCCTCGCCTCAGTGCTCGCCCCGGTCGAAGCATGCGGCCAAGTCGCCGAGGGAGGAGGGTTCTCCGACGTCCTCAACCGCGCCGCCTACACCCTCGGCGGCCTCGTCGCCGCAAGCCGCCTCTCCCAGCAGGAAGCCGAGGACCTTCTCCTGCAGACCGCGGCCGCCGCCCGCCCCGGCCAGAACCACCGGGCTGAACAGATCATCCGCAGCGGCATGGCCGCCGGGCTCAAGCGCCCCCTGTACCCCGGGAGCGTCCGATGACATCACCCGGCAACGACAACATGCTCTTCCACTTCGACCCGCAACTCGTCGCCGCACAGATCCGCGAACAAGCCACCCTGCCGCTGCCGGCCCAAGCCCTCGCACCACCCGCGACTGCCAGCGCAGGGGAAGCGACCCAGCACGGGCTGCTGCCGGACACGCTCACCGACCGGGGCAACGCCAAACTGTTCGTCAAGCTCTACGCCAACGACTACCGTCATGTCCCCGGCATGGGCTGGTACAGGTGGGACACCACCCGCTGGCAGATCGACGAGGACGACACCGTCGTCTGGGCCGCTGGCGACCTCGCAGAAAGCATCGCTTCCAGCGACCCTCGCGGCCTCTACACCACCCAGGCCCTCCAGCAGCACCGCCGCCGAGCACTGTCCACCACCGGCATGAACGCCATGCTCACCCAGGCCAAATCAGCCCCGGGCATGGTCCTCAATGCCGCACGGCTCGACGCCGACGCCTACGCCCTGTGCACCCCCGACGGCATCGTCGACCTGCGCACCGGCCTGCTGAAGACCCCGGACCCCAACAAGGACTTCCACTCCCGCTCGACCTCCGTCGGGCCCCGACCCAGCCCGACTCCCCGCTGGAACCGCTTCCTCACCGACACCTTCGGCGACGACGCCGAAGGCACCGAGATGATCGAGTTCCTCCAACTCCTTCTCGGCTACTCCGTCACCGGCGACGTCGGAGGACAAGTCCTGCCCTTCCTCTTCGGCTCAGGAAAGAACGGCAAGTCAGTCCTCCTCGACGTCCTCATGAAGCTCCTCGGCGACTACGCCGACGCCGCCCCGCCCGGCTTCCTCATGGCACGACCCTACGAAGGACACCCCACCGACCTGGCCGAGCTCCACGGACGACGAGTCATCGTCTGCTCCGAGGTCAAGCACGGAGACAAGTTCGACGAAGCGAGGGTCAAGCTGCTGACCGGCGGTGACCGCATCAAGGCCCGCCGGATGCGCCAGGACTTCTTCAGCTTCCAGCCCACCCACAAACTCTGGCTCCTGGGCAACCACCGACCCGAGGTCGGCACCGGCGGATTCGCGTTCTGGCGCCGCATGCGCCTGATCCCCTTCACCCGGGTCGTCTCCGACGACCGCAAAATCGACAACCTCGCCGACATCCTCGTCACCGAAGAAGGCCCCGGCATCCTCGGCTGGCTCATTGACGGAGCCCGCCGCTACCTCGCCGGCGACAAAGACCTCACCGGACCCGAACGCGTACGCATCGCCACCACCGCCTACGCCGAAACCGAAGACCACACCGGCCGCTTCTTCGAAGAATGCTGCACCCTCGGCCCCGAACTACGGGCCGAGCAGACAGGCCTCTACACCGCCTACCGCACCTGGTGCCAGGAAGAAGGAGCCCCCGCCATGACCTCACGCGCCTTCGCCGCCCGAGCCCGCGAACTCGCCGGCCTGGCATCCCCCAAGGAAATGATCCTCTCCAACCAGCGCAAGTACTACCCAGGCATCGGACTGCTCCCCGAGCAGGAGAGGCAGGCGACCACATGAGCTCCCTGATCACCGAGGACGAGATCAGCCACGAGATCGAACTCGTCTGGCTCGAAGAGACCACCGACCTCGACTACGTCCGCCAAAGCCTGGACCGCCTGCCCACCCGCCGCGGCAAGCCCCCCTACCACCGCGATGGACGGATGATCGGGTATGCCCTGCTTAGCCCCCAAGCCAAAGCTTCCCGTTCTTCAGGCACCTTCCGCCGCCGCGTTTTCTGGCTCCTCCCTCACGACCGGGACACACAGCCCGAAGGGCTCTACGCCACCGGCGCTCCCGCGGAAGCCGTCGACCCCCGCACTCTCGGAGCCGGCGTCAAGGGGTACAAGACCGAGCGATCCGAAGGCGGCCCTCCCTCCACTGCCATGCAGGAACTCGGCATAACCCTCCCCCTCTGACCCCGAGTGATCACTGCGGCGGCCATTCACACCGGAGAAGGCCGCGACCGCTGTCACCCCAGTGCTGGCCGGCCTGGAGGTCTACGACCGGAAGATGGCCGAACTTGAGAACCTCATGGACTCTCTCTGATGCCCGATTGCCCACTCGGATTCAGACGGCAGCAGGGGAGAGTGCTGAGGGCTCGCTCCCAGTTGGCGATCTCTGAGTTGCGGTGTCCTAGACAGCTTCTGTCGGCGGAAGAACCTGGAGCCCGGTCGATCAGTTACTCCTGTGCCGCCAACGATTGAGCGGCCGCTGACTACTGCCAGGAGGCACAGGTGGCACCGGAGGAGTTCCTCGACGTAGCCGAGCAGCATGCCGAAGCCGGTCGGTTTTCTGCGGCAGTGGCCTACGCCAGCATTGCCACCGCCCGGGCTGCCGTGATGACGGCCGCCCGGCAGGCGGATCCGATCTATCCCGGGGACCACCAGCCTCTGCCGGCAGACTGGTGCGGAAAGTGTCACAGCCCTGGTAGGCGCCGCATCGACCAGAAGGACTGCCCGCGGTGCAACCCACAAATCCTTCGTGCCCGGCTGTGCCGTTACTGCGGCGTGTACCTCGAGAAGCGCTTGGACGCCCACGGCTCAGAGGAATCGTGGGCCTGGCGAGATGAACGCAACAGCCTTAACTGTCCCAAGGCGCCAGATCCGGCAGCGCCTTCTCCAGCTCCCGTGGGAGAGGAACACGACGTCAACCCCGACCATGTGTGGACCCTCTTCTTCCAGGAGTGGAAAGACCACCGCGCCCTCGCTGAGCCGGCTACCGCAGCCGAGCTCCTGGCGACCTCAGTGCTCATGCCGTATGTACCCCGAACCCGGTTCGGAGAGAGGCCGCACGCGGAACATCTGGAAGCGTGGCTCGCCGAGCGGGTGGCCAAACCTCACGGCCCGCTGCAACTGGCAGAGGAAGCAGCACCTGAGAGCCCGTCCGTACGGGCCTGGCGCCTGACCTCTCTCTGACCCCCGCCCGGCCAGCGCTCATGCCGCTCCCTCCTTGCCGTGTCCTGAGTCATCAGACCTCGTTGTCGTGATGCAGGCACCACGGCGAGCCGGGAGCGGGAGCGCACCCCATGTCCATGCACCTCCACCGCTCGAACCAGACGAAGATCCTTCGGCAGGCCGGGGCATCCCTCTGCAAGTACTGCGGTACACCCGTCGAGTGGTTCCAGCGCTACGACGCCCTGCGGATCCCGCTGACCAACGAGTTCCCCAGTCGCCGCGTGCCGACGAGTCTGCGCTGGCACATCAACCGCGGGGTGGCCTACCCGGGCACAGACGCCTCCAACGGTTACTGCCGGGTCCCTCACCCCGCCATTTGCCCCGCAGTCGACCATCCCGACCTCCCGCCCACCATCCAGGACCTCGTCCGCCGACTCGCAGTCCGGATGCGCACGGCGATCGAGCGGGGCGAGTTCGAACCCTTCGTCGAGCCGGACGATCCGGTGGCAGCGGAAGAGGTCGAAAGCCCCGGGCCAGAGAAGGTACGCCAGGTGCGCCATGTGGTCGGCTATCACAGCCTGCTGCGGATCGGCCCGTGCGCGATCGAGGATCTGCAATGCATTGCCAGGGACGAGCACACCGAGCACCGGTGTGAGGGCCGCGTCGCCGATCTGAGCGAAGGGCGCTGGGAACGGGTCGCCATCAACGAGGAGCAGGCCACCGGCCGCCTGGGCCAGATGGTCCTCAACCTCACCGGGGGCAGCATCTGGGTATGGCACCTGCCCGACTTCAATGTCTCCCTTCGCTGGTGGAACCAGCGCTGCCACGACCACTTCAACTCCCCCCAGCCAGACCACACCGAGAACGAATTCGTCCCCTTCCACCCGCTGCGTCACGATGCGTTCGTCCTGACCGAACGGCCCACCGGCTACGACCTGAACACCGAGGACGCCCTCCTCGTGATCCACGACGGGCCGGGCGAACGCACGAAATGCGCAGGCCCCTCGTGCACAAACACTTCGGTACTCTCACCGGAGGAGGGGTGGATGTGCTGGCAGTGCGAGAAGCTCCTGCGCCGCCGTCGTGCCGTTCACCAGCGTTGGGGGCAGGCGCCCGAGGAAGTTCCCTAAGCGGGGCAACGAAGCTTTCTGCAGTGGGTCCGTGCTCCGTTCAGACCGGTGTCGGCCAGGCGCTTCGGCGTGGCCACCGAGACCGCCCCGACCGCCGTGTCCGTGCGCCGGGGCCGGGGCCCGGCGACAGACCATATTTCGGCCATCTGTTTGCGTTTCCGAACAGTCATTCCCCATCTAGCTGCAGGTTGTCAGTGCCTTCGGCCATGCTGCGCCTGACCAGACTCTGCCCGGTCGGCCTGTGCTGGTTGGCGGAGTGAGCGGGTAGCAAACGCGCGAAGGGGACGAAAGTGAAGGCGACCGAGGAGCAGGCGGCAGCACGAGACGCCTTCACCGCCGGCCATGATCTCGCTCTGGTGGCCGGTGCGGGTACGGGGAAGACGTCGACGCTGGTGATGATGGGTGCCGCGTCACGCCGTCGCGGCATGTACATCGCGTTCAACAAGCCCATCGCGCTGGAGGCCAAGGCCCGGTTCGGGTCCAACGTTCACTGCAGCACCTCGCACGCACTGGCCTACCGTGCGGTGGGAAGCCGTTTCCAGGCCCGCCTGGAGGCCACACGGCACATGCCGCTGTGGCGCACGGCGCAGCTCCTCAACCTGGACCGGGACCTGGCCGTCGGCAGCCGCCGTTTGAAAGCCACGACCCTGGCCCACCTCGTGATGGAGATGGTCAAGCACTTCTGCTACTCCACCGACGAACAGGTCACCGCCCGCCACCTGGGCACGGTCCACGGGCTCGACGACGCGGGCCAGCAATACGTCGTCCAAGGACTGCTGCCCCGGGCACGGTGGGCCTGGGACGACATCTGCTCCCCGAACGGCACCCTGCCCTTCAAGCATGACCACTACCTGAAGATGTGGGCGCTCACCCGCCCCCGGCTGCGCGCCGACTACATCCTGCTGGACGAGGCACAGGACACCAACCCGGTCCTCGAAGAGATCTTCCTCGCGCAACAGGCCCAGCGCGTCTGCGTCGGAGACCCCTCCCAGCAGATCTACGAATGGCGTCACGCCAAGGACATCATGAGCAGTTTCCCTGGCACGAGGATGGAGCTCACCCAATCCTTCCGCTTCGGCCCGCCCATCGCAGATGTCGCCAACCACTGGCTCCGCGCGGCCACCTCGAGCATGCAGCTCACCGGTCACGCCGCGGAACCGTCCGAGCTGACCGAGGTGGACGTCCCCGACGCCGTTCTGTGCCGGGGCAACGCCGACGCCCTCGCGGAAGTCCTGCGCTTCCTGGACCGGAAGGTGCCCGTCGCCCTGGTCGGCGGCGGAAAGC
Source organism: Streptomyces sp. Alt3 (assembly GCF_030719215.1). Lineage (NCBI taxonomy): Bacteria > Bacillati > Actinomycetota > Actinomycetes > Kitasatosporales > Streptomycetaceae > Streptomyces > Streptomyces glycanivorans. The sequence goes on from NZ_CP120984.1 coordinate 245,206, forward strand.
CCCTGCTGAGCATCGCGAAGGCGGCCATCGACCTGCAGGCCGGCCGCCGCACCTCGCACCACGACCTCGCCCTCTTCTCCTCCTGGGGCGAAGTTCAGGAGTACGCCGAGCAGGACTCCGCCGCCGCCGACCTCAAAGCGATCGTCGACATCGTCGACACCTACGGCCCCCACCAGATCATCCGCACAGTCCAGCAGATGAGCGACGAGGAACAAGCCCGCGTCGTCGTCTCCACCGTCCACAAGGCCAAGGGCCGCGAATGGAACCGCGTCCGCATCGGCCCCGGCTTCACCCCGCCCGACGACACCAGCGCCGTGCACCCCGCCCTCGCACGCCTCGTCTACGTGGCCGTCACCCGGGCCCGCACACAACTCGACACCGCCGGCATCAAACGCCTGCAGACCCGCTTCACCACCGCGACAGCGCACACCACCCCCGAAGGCCTTCCACTGGCGCGCCTGCCCCTGACCGGACAGCTCAAATACCCGCGCTCCCCGATGTCCACGTTCCTGGCCCGCCACCTGCCCCACCCTGAACGCGTCATCGCCTCCTACCTCCAGCACATCCAAGGCCTCCCGCACCCCGTCCAGCCCCTGAACGAACGCCGCCCCGACTACGCCGCCCTCGGCCACACCATCGACTACCGGCTGCGCCTGGCCCTCGGCTCCGACCCGGGACCCGCCGCACAGGCCGGCGTCGACATCATCGGCAGCAACCATCCCATCGACGGAGCACCCAGCACCGCGGTACGCCAGAACCTCTACATGATCGGCAGCAGCATCCTGGGGCGCCTCCGCGCCCACCTGTCAGACGCCACCCGCCGCCTCGACGACGACGAACTGACCAGGCTCTGCTTCGTCACCAGCTTCTTCGAGGCGATCTACCGCAACGGCACCTTCCCCCGCAAACGCAACCTCCTCACCCTGGTCGACGAGCACACCACCATCAACGGCCTAACACGCGCCGTACCGGCCTACGTCCTCGAAGACATCGACGAGCAGATGAACCTCGCCGACAAGCCCTTCACACCCCTGCGCGACCTCCCCGCCCACCAACGCGTATGCGGACCGACGTTCACCGGCAGCACCGACGTCCACGCCGACGCCGACTTCATCACCGGCGGCTTCCTCATCGACTGCAAGGCCGTCACCCGACCCCACCGCCTGGGCAGAGAAGAGGTACAGCAGCTCGCCGGCTACCTCCTCCTCGACTACGACAACCAATACGACATCCACGACATCGGCTTCTACCTCGCCCGGCAAGGCACCCTGATCCGCTGGAGCGTCCCCGAATTCCTCACCACGCTGGGCGCCCGTACCACGCTCCCGCAGCTGCGCACGGCCCTACGTGAAGACCTGCGCTCCACCCGCTCCAGCAAGCGGAGCTGACCGGGTTCAAAGAGCTCAGCCTCACCTGGGCCGGCTGGGGCGCCTGCAGCGTGGCCATGGTCTGGGCCGCCACCCCCGGACCCACCCGGCATCGCCTGCGCTTTAACCGGCCTCGCCTGGGGCATCGCCTCGATCCTCGCCCTTCGAGGGGTCGGCACCCGGCGGGGTTAGCAGCTGGCCATGCATGCGGCAGGTCCTCGACATGAGTCCGATGTCGGAACCGAAATCGACCGTGAGACAGCCCAGGTGGGTTCTTCCTAGTCTGCCGCGCCACGGTTCGCGAGCCCATAACCTGTGGCCATGCCGAAGGAGACACCGGAAGCGAAGCGGGCCCGGAAGGCTGCGGCGAAGGCTGCGGCCCGCGAGCGTGCGGCCCGCATCATGGCGGGTTTGGTGGAGCCGCCTCGGCTGCCACAGCCGGAGCGCTCGTCGTGGGTGAAGGTGGTGCAGGCGCAGCCCGAGAAGCCTGCGCGGGCGCTGATCCCGCCGAAGAACACACCGCTGCCCGAACGCGACCGCGAGCAGTACGCCGACAACGCCCCCGTGGGGTGGGTCAAGCCAAATGCATAGGTCGCCCCCTGCCGCGCCAGGTACTCATTCCGGCCGGCGGCGGCAGCCGATTCCGGCGCCGCTGAACCGACCACAAGAGGGAACACATGAGTAGCAGATGGCCATGGGCCGTTCTGGGCGTAGCCGTAGTAGTCGGTCACCTCGTCGTAAACGCAAGGCCGCGTGCCGCTGGCGAGTCGGACGAGGCGGTCCTCAGCAGATTTCGAGACGACCCGGGCAGCTTCGGCACCCACTGGAACAGCGGCTCCGGCGGGTACCGGAGCTGCGGCCACAATGCGTGCAGCAAGAAGGCGAAGAATTTCATCACGAGTCACGACTGCTGTGGTCGGTGCCGGGTCGCGGACAACCGGGACTGCGCGAGCAAAGCGATGCGCGACTACGAGGGGCCGGGCGGCTTCCACCACGACTTCCACGTCGGGATCATGCAGCCTGGCGTATGTACGGTCTGCGGTGAACCGCAGGAAGCGCACTGACTCGCAGCGATTCCAGCGGATCACACATCCACTGACGGTGACTTGGAGCCCGCTGTGTCGTCAGTCGACCAGGGTGAGCCACCACTCGGCGATCTGCGGGTCCATCCGGTAGAGCATTTCGGATTTGCCGCTGTGGGTGTTGTAGCCGCCCTGCCAGTTTTCAATAGGCCACCGTTTTTCGCCGAACAGCTCGCTGGCGAGCCGGCTGAGACGTGCGTGTTCGTTGCGTTGCTGGCGTTCGTCGAGTCCGGAACGCTCGATGAGGGTTGTGAAGGTGACCGTCGTTCCGGCCTGCTCGGCGGTGGTTTGGAAGAGTGCGTGAACTCCGGTGAGGTGACTGGCTCTGCCCCACAGCAGGCCGACTTGCTCCTTGGTCCAGAGACCTTGACGGGGGATGCTTACCGAGGATGCAGTGCCGTCGATCTCGGCTAGCAACCCCGTGAGCTTCTCCTTCACCGCCTCTACGTCGGAGAGTGCGCCGACGACAGCGCTGCGCATTGCCTCTTGATCCATGACCTCTCCAGTGTCGTGTACGACTCCCCACAGGGTGTCGACTCGTGTACGACTCTGTATAGCGTGCGTCGGTTCTCGCTGGCTCAGCGGGGAGCACAAACTTCGGCCTACTCGTCAGCCCACTGTCAGTACATGAAGAGCTGTTCGTGCTCGGGCAGGTCGAAGTGCGTGATGCGTCCTTCGTGCCCTGCCTCTTGCAGCTCCTTCGCCTCCTGGGCGCTGCGGACCAGAGCGTGCTCCTCCCGTGCCCGGGACGAAGCGGCTATCAGGCTTGGGCAGGGGCGCACGATTCCGTACAGGGACCGGCGCCGCTTGCCCTGGGTGTACAGCGGCACCCCGTATGCGTAGGCGGGATCCATCAGCGGGTTGTCGGGGATTGTGATCCAGAGCTTCTCCTCGCGCCAGGCCCGCTCAGTCACGGCGGCGAGGAGTTCCTTCTTCTGCTGTGTCGACAGCCGGCCCCACCACGCGTTCGCCGCTCCCACGGCCTGGCGCTCCCGCTCCTCCCGCTCAGCCTCTTCCCGAGCGTGGCGCTGAGCCTTTTCGGCCTTCTCCCGCTCGCGCTGGGCTTTCTCCTCGGCCCACTTCCGCTCCCACGCTTCCATGCGGATACGGAACTCCTCCGCCTCCTTCTTGGCCCGGCGTTCGGCCTCCTCCGCTCTCTGGATCCGCTCCCTCTCCTCCAGCTCCTTGCGCCGACGCTCCGCCACCTCCTCCCGTTCCCGCTGGCGCGCCTCACGCTCCTCCTTGGCCGCATCCTGGCGCCGCCGCATCGACTCATGCCTCGTCTGCGCGTCGGCCGACTGCAGGGACGTCCACCACCGGCCCCGGCGAAACCGCACCTGCTTGCCGTCCACCACCCGCGGCACGCGCCGGTAGCGCGGATAGCTCTCCACCGACACCACCTGCCCGCCCAGCACCCACCGAACGAACTGCTGCAGCTGCTCCTCGCGGAAGCCCCAGCCGCCGGCGGCGTAGTCGAACCCGGCGAGACCGTCGTCCACCATCCAGCCCCCACCCCGGTCCTCCGGTGCCCGCACCCGCACCGCGGGCACCGCGCTGATCCACTGCGGCGGCTTCTTGTGCGGGGACACCCAGCACACCCGGATGCCCTCACCCCGATAGCGTTCCGTGCGGTACTCGATGTCGTCGTTGGTGATCTGGGACAACTGGGCCTCCCACGCCATGCGCTGGGTGCCGTCAACAGAGGTGGCCATGACGTCCGCGCGCCACGAACCGTCCGCGGCCGCCACCTCGAGCTCCGCGAACCAGCCCGCCTCCCGAATCGCGGCTGCCAGCTCCAGCTTGAGCATGTGGTGCTCCCATGACTCGTTCGACAGCTCGCACGAGGGTGGCCGTCCGGGGTCGTGGCAGAAGAACCGCACTCCGTAGCGGGAGACCTTGGCGTGCAGACCCCACTCACACTGCGGACAGAGGAGCGCAGGGCGGGGGCGGGCTTTGTGGACCTGGGCCCAGTCCAGGTGGTGCCCGAGGTCGGCGAGGGTGGCATCGAGGCGGCCGTAGTCGGCGTGCAGCGCAGTGAAGGGCATGAATCGCATCTCCCTGGCGATCCGGCGTTCTCTGTGGCGTACCTGGCACGACAGGAGATACCAGGGCCCACTGACAAGCGCCCTTGACCTGCGCTTGGAGAGACAGCTGGCTCGGAGCTCACGGAGCCCGCCGGCCCTCCTGCATCAGGGCTCCTCGGCTGCGCCTCGGCGCGGGACGAGCGATGCAGCTTGCTGATCTGGGGGACTTTCCTTGTTGAGGAAAGTCCCCCAGATCGCGAAGCTTGCTGAATCTATCAACTTAACAAGGCCAGGAAAGTTCTAATATTCGGCAAGTTTTTCGATGAGAGCCTACTTGCCATGGCATGCTGAGGGCATGGAGACGAGCGCACACCAGAGGGAGAAGAACCTGCTTGAGCAGGGGTGTACGCATCTGCAGCAGCTGCTCGGACCCGACTGGGAGGTCGCTCTGCGACCTGACCAGCTCCCCGGCGGGGACCACGGCTGGGATGCGATGCTCCAGATCAAGTCCGATGACGGCGTCTACGTCTCGCTACTTGTCGAGGCCCGGCAAAGAGTCACCCCGAAGGACGCTGGCGGAGTCCTGACGTCTATGGCGCATCTCGTACGTCGGGTGAACTCGCACACCCGACTGCTGGTGATCTCTCCGTGGATCAGCCCGCTGGCGCAGGAAGCGCTGCGCGCGAACGGAATCGACTACCTGGACCTGACCGGCAACGTTTCCCTGCGTGTGAGTCGGCCCGCCATTGTCATCCACACCCAGGGCGCTGACCGTGCTCCCGCCGGGCACAGGCCGCCGTCCAGCAAGCCGCTGCTCACCGGCCTCAAGGCCGGCCGACTTGTACGGCTTCTGGCTGACTTTGCTCCGCCCTACCGCGCCTCAGCACTGGCCCACGGGGCCGATTTGAGCCTGCCCTACGTGTCGCGGTTGCTCGACGCCCTGGACGATCAACTGCTGATCAAGCGCGACGGCAGGGACATCGTTTCGGTGGACTGGCAGGGGCTGCTGCGGGCCAGGGCAAACCAGACGGACCTCCTGCGCACCGCCGAGCCGACCGGCATGCTCGCCCCGAACGGCATCAAAGCAGTGCTGCGCAAGCTGGCGAATATGGCCGACGACGGCACTAACAGCATTCGGCGCGAGGTTCTGGTTACCGGCTCCTACGCGGCCAGACCTCTGGCGCCGCTGGCCGTCGGAGGACAGCTCATGCTCTACGTCCAAGAGCATGAGCTCAACGTGGAGGCATGGGCAGATACGCTCGGTCTCATGCCCGTGCCGGAAGGCGCTGACGTGCTGATCCTGCGAGCGAAGGACGACAGCGTGTGGCAGCGGCCGATGCTCGTCGGCGACATGTGGCAGGTCGGGCTGAGCCAGCTTGCAACGGACTGCCTCTCGGGGCCGGGCCGCATGCCGGCCGAGGGCGAGCAAATCCTGGAATTCATGGCCGACCACGAACATGTCTGGCGCAGATCTGATCTTTCACGCCGGGACGAGCCCACCCGCTTCTAGACTTGCGCCACGTCCGGAGGGGGAACGATGTCGCAAGCAGCAGCAGGCACCGATGAAGGCGAACTGAACCAAGCCGCCCGCAAGGTGCTCCTGGACGCGCTCATCGCATTGGAGAACCACCGAGAGGCGCTCACCGTCGTCGGTGCCCAAGCCGTGTACCTCCGCACCATCGAGGCGGCCATCAGCAGCGCCTCCTACACGTCCGACGGCGACATCAGCATCGACCCAGAAGTCCTGGGCGAACAGCCGCTGCTCGAGGAAGCAATGCATGCTGCCGGCTTCACCCTCAAGCTCGACAAGAACGGCAAGCGGCAGGTCGGCCTATGGGAACGCACCGAACAGGTGGGCGAGGTTGAAGTCAGCGTAGAGGTCGATCTCCTCGTCCCCTCGAACCTGGCGCCGGCCTCGAAGAAGAGGCGCAGCACCGAGATGCCGCCACACGACGGCTGGGCCGCCAAGAAGGTCCCCGGCCTCGAGGTGGCAGCCGTGGACCGCTCGCTGATGACCATCTCCAGCCTCACACCGGACGACGACCGCAGCGTGCAAGCGTACGTAGCCGGACCCGCGGCGCTTCTCGTGGCCAAGGCGTACAAGCTGCACGAACGGATCATCGATGCCGAGAAGGGGAGGGCAGACCGGCTATCCGCCAAGGACGCCGGCGACATCTACCGGATCATGTCGAACGTTCCAGCCCGTCAGGTAAGGAGCTCCTTCGCGACGCTCTGCAAAGACCCGCGGGTAGGCACTGTAGCTACCGAAGGACTGCGCCTCCTTCGTCAACTCTTCGGTGCGGCTGCCACACCCGGTACCGAACTAGCCGTCAAAGCAATGGCCGGAGACATCCCAGAAAGCCGCATTCGCGTACTCGTCCCGACTTTTGTTGCTGGCTTGGCGGCGCCTGATACTGGTGCAGTTGCAGGGCCCCACCCTCCCCGGATCGGCCGACAGCCCGCGCCAGAGTAGAAGCACACGTAAGGGCAGACGCACCAGCCCCCTTCACAAGGCTGCTCGGCTTGTGGGCCGAAGAGCGTGCGGTGTCAGTCGTACGCCGGCGAGTTCCAATGAGGGCTCCGCCTACCAGGCCGGCCTACGCAGGCCTCACTCTGGGCGCGGGTGAAAATCGGGATACAAGGTGCCGCTTCTGCGGGACCATGAGCCATGTCGAAAGACCGAATCCCCGTGCCGCCGTACGTTGCCCAATCCCTCCGTCAGATCAACGGATGGATCAGAGATACAGATGAGACCTGCCCCGAAGTGGAGGAAGGCAGCAGCTTGAGCGGCGATGACGGGCCTTGACCCCGGATGTTGGACACACGAGACACTGGATCCTGAGGATCTGAGAACGGACATCTCGTGGTCATGAAGAACTACCCGCCACAGTTCAAGGCGGACGCGGTCGCGCTGTACGAGTCGCGGCCGGAAGCGACGATCAGGTCGGTCGCAGCCGATCTGGGGATCAACCCGGAGACGCTGCGGAGCTGGGTCCGGGCAGCCGGGGTGAGCCGTCCCCGAGGGCGGCGGACACAGGAACCAGGCCTGCCGCCGGCACCGCTGGAGGCGGAGAACGCCGCCTTGCGGAAGAAGGTCCGTGAGCTGGAGGAGGAACGGGAGATCCTGCGCAAAGCGGCGAAGTATTTCGCCGGGGAGACGCGCTGGTGAGGACCCGTAATTTAACTACTGCTTGAGTTGATCTCGTCGTGGTGCTCGATCAGGCGCTTCAAGGCTTCGAGCGTACGGGGAGGGTGGGGCCTGTGGAGGACGAGGACTCTGGCGAGCTCGGGTCCGGCGAAGGCCAGCATCGGTTTGGACCTCCCGGCGTGGTAGCTCAGCACGTTGCGCTTGCGGCCCATCAGTTCGGCCGCGAGAGTCAAGGTGACGGTGTTGCGGCTGCGGAGCACGGCGACCAGGACCCGGTGGCGGTGATCGAGGGTCCCGAAACCGGGGTTACGTCCGCGACCGTCCCTGTCTGCGCTCTGGCGTTCGGCTTCGGTCAAGAGCAGTTGGCACGGTTCGAGCTGGAGCACGAGCTGCTCGAAGTGTTCTCGGGTCATGCCAGTGAGTGCGGGGTGGGTGAGGAGGAAGGTGGCCCCGGCCGGGATCGGAGGGCCCGACTCGGCCCGTGAATCTTCCGGAGGCTGCTGGCCGGGGTTCTGCGGGGCGATGGTGTAGTTCCACTCACCATGAAACTCATCGCGTTCGACGCGTCGCTCGGCGCTCTGGCGTTCGGCTCGGGTGAGCACGCGCCCGGTGGGGTATGCGTTCTCGTCCAGCACGGCCTGGACGGTCAGTCCGGTGCTGGTGCGGGTGGCCGAGATGGTCTCCAGCAGTACCTCGTAGCTGGTCAGCGGCTGCCCGCGCAGGCTGTGGGTGATCCGGGAGAACAGACGATGCTCCACCTTGTTCCATTTTGAAGTACCTGGTGGGAAGTGCATGACGGTGATACTCAGCCCGGACTGGTCGGCGAAGTCGGCCAGGCCCATTTTGAACAGGCGGGAGTCCGCCGAGTTGGCCCCTCCGGCATCGGCGGTGACGAGCAAGCGATCGGTGCTGGGATAATCGAGGCGCCCTTGGACCTTCCACCAGCGGCGCAGGGACTCCACCGCGAAGGCAGCGGTGTTGCGGTCGGTGCCCACATTCACCCAGCCGCTGTCGCGGCCCAGGTCGTAGATGCCGTATGGAATGGCGAACGGGGTGTCGGGGCGGAAGAAGTCGTGATCCGGAGCGGTGATCGGTTGCCCTTTGGGGCGGTAGGTGCGGCCGCGGCGTGCGAAGTCGCCGATCGGTTCCTTCTGCTTCGCATCCACACTCACCACCGGCAGGCCCTGCGACAGGAAACGTTCGGCAGCGGTGTTGATGTGACGGAACTGGGCGTCTCGGTCGGGCACCTGACTGCCGGCCCGCGTCTTGGCCATGCCCTGCAGACTGAAGCCCATCGCACGCAGCAGACCACCGACTACCGGGGCACTGACCGGATGACCAGCAACGGTCAATTCCTGGGACAAGTCCCGCAGCGAGGCGGTGGTCCAGCGCAACGGGCACACTGGATCACCCACCGCACGCGGCTCGATCAGCAACTCGAGAGCCGCCAGCAGACCAGGGTCGCGCTCGGCAGCGGACTTACGCCCGCCGCCCGGTCTACGGATCCGCCCCAACACTGTTGCTCCGAGCGCGAGTTCCGCACGCCCTCGTGCCACAGTCGACTCCGAAACCTCCGCCAGCCTGGCCACGGCCGCGATCCCCCCATGCCCCAGAGCCTCCGCCTCGGAAGCCAGATACAGACGGCGCTGCCGCTCGTCCAGATGCGGCAGCACCACCGCGAACTTCGTATCCAGCACCGTCAGGACTTCATCCGCAATGGCCACAACAGCCCAACTGCATCGAGTCGCGGAGGTATCGGCCAGAAACCGGCAGTAGTTAAATTACGGGTCCTGAACCGCTTCCAGTGTGTCGCCGACCTCCAGCGCCGTCACGGCGTGAAGCGGCTCTGCAGCATCCTCGGTGTCAGCCGCTCGAGCTTCTACTACTGGCGGCGGACGGCTGCGGACCGGGCCGCCCGGCAGGTGGCCGACGCCCGCCTGGCCGCCCGGATACGGGCGGTGCACCAGGAATCGGACGGCACCTACGGAGCCCCGAGGATCACCGCCGAGCTCCGCGAGGAGAACGGTGTCGCGGTCAATCACAAGCGCGTCGCCCGGATCATGCGGGCGTCCGGGATCGAAGGAATCCGGTTGCGCCGCCGGCACCGCACCACTGTCCCCGACCCGGCCGCCGCCAAGGCCCCGGACCTGATCGGCCGCGACTTCACCGCAGGCCAGCCGAACACGAAGTACGTCGGCGACATCACCTACCTGCCCATCGAGGGCGGGAAGTTCTGCTACCTGGCGACCGTCATCGACCTCGCATCACGCCGTCTGGCCGGCTGGGCGATCGCCGACCACATGCGCGCGGACCTCGTCACCGACGCCCTGACCGCAGCGATCCGAACCCGCGGCAGCCTCGCCGGATCGATCATGCACACCGACCACGGAGCCCAGTACACGAGCAAAATCTTCGCCGAAGCCTGCAGGTCAGCAGGGGTGCGGCGAAGCATGAGCGCGGTCGGGTCCAGCGCGGACAACGCACTCGCCGAATCCTTCAACGCGACCTTCAAACGCGAGACCCTGCAAGGACGAAAAAGCTGGCCGACCGAGCGCGAGGCCCGACTCGACGCTTTCCGATGGCTCCACCGCTACAACACCCGACGCCGACACTCCCGCCTCGGACAACGATCACCCATCGCCTTCGAGAACGCCCTCCACCGCACACCAACTACGCTGCCACAAGCCGCATAACCCGTGTTCAGAATTCGGGGTCAAGGCCCGACGCCCGGGTTCCCACGCTTATGGTGTCGAGCGCTGCGTATCAGTGCTTCACGCACGCGGCAGACCACCTGCACGCGGTTCAGGCCCTGCTCTTCGAAGCGAGAGTCATCCACTCCTACGCCCCGTACAGTCTGCTGCGCGCAGCCGTCGAAGCCGCAGGAGAGGCGATCTGGCTGCTGGAACCCGCCAGCCGCGATGAGCGAATACGGCGATGCCTGAAACGGGCCTACGAAAACGTCCGCCAAGGCAAGGACTTCATGGACCTTTCCGGACTCCAGACCTCCGGCCGACCGCACGCCGAACGCGTAGAGGAGATCAGGAGCCTCGCAGTGGAGAACAGACTGGACCCGCACGACATCTGTGGCCGATGGAGCACGCAGCGGCAGCTGGCGTTCGTGGACCAGGTCGCGGGAGACGGAAAGGAGACCCTTGCCCAAAACCTCTGGCAGATTTGCAGCGGCTTCGCACACGGCAGGGAATGGGCCACGCTAGGGGTGCTAGAGCGGAGCGTCGAAAGCCAGGTGGGCAACGTGGTCCAAGTACGTCTCTCCAGCTCCACCGACGTACTCCTCAACATGCTCTACGCAGCGACACAACTGACGGCAAGGGCGAAAGCACTCTACGACGACAGAAGGACGTGCCACCGCTAGTCCATCCGGGGGAGGCACTCAGGAGCTTGGTGTTCCATGTTCACAAGAAACGGACAGCACCGTTGTTCCATCGGTATGCCACAGTCCCTGCCGCTTTGCCAGGACCGGAGATACCAGAACATCCAGTCGATCAACGCTCAGCTGACGCTAACTCAACCGGCCAGCCGTATGCAGCGGTCCGACAATCAATCGCCCTGAGTTCGCGCATGACATGGGCCTGCTGCCCAAGCAGCGGGCCCATGGTGTGTGGAGCGCCCATCATCAGGCGGAAGGTAGCTCTAGCTGGACGGCGAATGTCATCGCTCTCCGGTCTCCCTCCGTACCGCCCCAACATCGAAGGGCTGGCGTCAGCATGATCACCGGCCAGACAAGAAGGGGGCGAGCGCCGCGGTCACAGCGGCGGCAACGGTGAGCACAGCGGCGAAAGCGGCGGCCCCCCGCATGAGGGCGGCGGGGTATGTGGCGCCGTCCAGGCGGGCGAGCTTACTTGCCCCGGCAGCGGTAAGCAGGGCGAGGATGACCACGAGTGCAGCGGTGAACACGACGACGGCCGGCTCCGGCATGACGATCTCCAAGAATTTGGAAGCGTTGACGTGACCGAATGTCCTGGAACCGTTGCTCGCCGTGGTTCGCCCGATCGATGATGAACACCGACGAACACATCGGATACGGGAGCGGCCCGGTGCAGAGCGGCAAGACAGAGCGCAACACGGCACTCACTGCACTGCGGGAGCGGCTGGAGGACGGTCTGGCCAAGGCCCGCCTCACCAAGACGCAGTTGGCCGCCCGGGCCGACTTGGGCCGAACGACGGTCCAGACGGCCTTTCAGCCGAACGGCCCGGTGCCTTCGGCCGCGACAGTGGCGGCCTTGGCCCAAGCGCTGAAACTGTCGAAAAGCGAACTGCTGGAGTTACGCCGGAGCGCCGTCGACGGCAACGGCGGACCGGCAGTCTGGGACAACAGTGACGATGAGGCGCGCGCATGTCCTGGCCGACCAATCAAGCAATGGAACCCGCACGAGTTGGAGGTCCACCCGGCCGGGCCCGCCTTGATCACGCCCGGCTCGAAAGCTGGCACAGGGCGCATCCTTCCCGGCTATGTTTCCCGGGCCCACGACCGAGTTTTGGCTGACGAAGTGCATGCTGCGGGTACCGGCTCCAGTGCACTGGTAATGCTGGTTGGGTCCTCATCGACCGGAAAGACTCGGGCGTGCTGGGAAGCAGTACAGCCACTTGCTGGTCAGGGATGGAGGCTGTGGCATCCCTTCGATCCCACCCGGGCCGAGGCCGCATTCTCTGATCTGATGCGCGTGGGGGCGCGGACGGTGGTCTGGCTCAACGAAGCCCAGCATTACCTTGGTGATGTCGCCCACGGCGAGCGCATCGCAGCCGCCGTGCACCAGTTGCTTACCGATTCCGCCCGTGGACCTGTACTCATTCTGGGTACCTTGTGGCCCGAGTTTGCCGCGCAGCTCACTGCCCAGCCCGCCCCAAGAGCGCCGGATCCGCACAGTCGCGCGAGAGAGCTCCTCGCCGGCCGCACCGTGGTCGTCCCAGAAGCCTTCGACCGCGAGGCTCTCGCGGGGGCAGCCGCCCTTGCCGAGAACGGAGACCGATTGCTGGCCGACGCACTCACCCGTACCAGTACAGACGGGCGAATGACACAGGATCTAGCAGGCGCACCGGAGCTGCTGCGCCGCCACCAGCAGGGCACCCCGGCTGCCCAAGCAATATTGAACACGGCGATGGATGCTCGCCGCCTCGGCGTGGGCCTTCACTTGCCCCAAGCCTTCCTTACAGATGCTGCCACCGACTATCTCGCCGATCTCGATTACGACCAGCTTCCCGAGGACTGGGCGGAGCGTGCCTATGCCGAACTTGCCGAGCCTGTGCATGGCAAACAGGCTCCCCTGCGGCGTACTGGCATCCGGCCGCGGCGTCGGCCACCAGGCGAGCTGGATAGCACAACGGTGGCCACTGCGGCCGCTGGAAGCGGTCCGATATTCCGGCTCGCTGACTACCTGGAACAACATGGCCGGACCAGTCGGCATCTACTCTGCCCACCAGCGTCTTTCTGGCACGCCGCCCACGCCCACCTCATCAGTCCAGACGACCTCAACAGTCTCGCGAATGCTGCTCAGGACCGCCATCGGCTGCAATGGGCCCACCACCTTCGCTACCGCGCCGCAGCCACTGGCAGTACGCACGCCCAGGTCCGGTTAGCCGAGCTGGCGCAGTTCGCCGGGGATCGAGACAGCGCGGAGGCTTATTTTGAGCAGGCAGCTGAGGCTGGCAACACCATCGCCATGGTTCGACTGGCCAAGCTGAGAGAAGCATCGGAGAACCGAGTCGTCGCGACGGTGTTGGAAGAGGCAACCACCGCCGGTGATGCCGCAACAACCGATGTCGAAACGATGATGCAACGCTCGCAGGCACAAGCACGGCAGATGCGTGAGGAGAACGTAGGCGCTGAAGCCTGGTACCAGCGGGCAGCTAATGCTGGTGCTGTAGAAGCGATGATGTGGCTGGCGCGGGCACGGGAGAAACGTGGGGATAGGGAGGGTGCCGAAGCCTTGTACCAGCAAGCTGCTGACAACGGCGATACCAGTGCTCTGGTTAAGCTCGTCGGGCTGCGAGAGCGCCACGGGGACATAGAAGGTACCGGTACGGCTGGATTGCACGAACCAAACGGCCACATGAGCGGGGCCGAAACCCTGTACCAGCACGCTGCTGACAACGGCGACATCGATGCCCTACTCCAATTGGCACGGGCGCGGGAGCGACGAGGGGACAACGTGGGCGCCGCGAGCCTGTACGAGCAGGCAGTCAATGCTGGTGCTGTAGAAGCGATGATGCAGTTGGCGCGGGCACGGGAGAAACGTGGGGATAGGGAGGGTGCCGAAGCCTTGTACCAGCAAGCTGCTGACAACGGCGATACCAGTGCTCTGGTTAAGCTCGTCGGGCTGCGAGAGCGCCACGGGGACCTGGAGGGCGCCGAAGCCTTGGCCCATAACGCTGCCACTAGCAATGACACGGAAGGTTTCATCCTCCTCGCACAGATGCGAGAGGGTAGCGGCGACGAGGACAGTGCCGAGAGCCTCTATCAGGAGGCCGTCAACGCTGGTGACACTGCGGCAATGGTCCAACTTGCGCAACTTTGGGAAAAACGCGGGGATGCCCATAGCGCCGAGAGATTGGTCCAGCGCGCAGCCGACCTCGGCCACACTGCCGCCTTGGTGCAGCTCGCGCATCTACGAGAAGGGCTTGGGGACCTGAGCGGAGCCGATGCTCTATACCTGCAGGCTGCCGACACCGGACGTCCCGTTTACACGGTGAGCCTGAACCGATGGCCTTGGGGTCTTGACCCGGATGGGACTCCCACAGTGCCCTGGGAGCGAGGCCGGCGGCAGCGGACGACAAGTCCGGAGGGCGAGTATTAAGTCCCGGGATGGTGACAATGAGCCTCAGGGCTGCTCCGTGGCTCGGAGACCTTGCGTCCAAGCGCACCGGTGATCGGGCCTTGACCCCGGATGTTGGACACACGAGACACTGGATCCTGAGGATCTGAGAACGGACATCTCGTGGTCATGAAGAACTACCCGCCGCAGTTCAAGGCGGACGCGGTCGCGCTGTACGAGTCGCGGCCGGATGCGACGATCAGGTCGGTCGCAGCCGATCTGGGGATCAACCCGGAGACCCTGCGGAACTGGGTCCGGGCAGCCGGGGTGAGCCGTCCCCGAGGACGGCGGACACAGGAACCAGGCCTGCCGCCGGCACCGCTGGAGGCGGAGAACGCCGCCTTGCGGAAGAAGGTCCGTGAGCTGGAGGAGGAACGGGAGATCCTGCGCAAAGCGGCGAAGTATTTCGCCGGGGAGACGCGCTGGTGAACCGCTTCCAGTGTGTCGCCGACCTCCAGCGCCGTCACGGCGTGAAGCGGCTCTGCAGCATCCTCGGTGTCAGCCGCTCGAGCTTCTACTACTGGCGGCGGACGGCTGCGGACCGGGCCGCCCGGCAGGTGGCCGACGCCCGCCTGGCCGCCCGGATACGGGCGGTGCACCAGGAATCGGACGGCACCTACGGAGCCCCGAGGATCACCGCCGAGCTCCGCGAGGAGAACGGTGTCGCGGTCAATCACAAGCGCGTCGCCCGGATCATGCGGGCGTCCGGGATCGAAGGAATCCGGTTGCGCCGCCGGCACCGCACCACTGTCCCCGACCCGGCCGCCGCCAAGGCCCCGGACCTGATCGGCCGCGACTTCACCGCGGACAGGCCGAACACGAAGTACGTCGGCGACATCACCTACCTGCCCATCGAGGGCGGGAAGTTCTGCTACCTGGCGACCGTCATCGACCTCGCATCACGCCGTCTGGCCGGCTGGGCGATCGCCGACCACATGCGCGCGGACCTCGTCACCGACGCCCTGACCGCAGCGATCCGAACCCGCGGCAGTCTCGCCGGATCGATCATGCACACCGACCACGGAGCCCAGTACACGAGCAAAATTTTCGCCGAAGCCTGCAGGTCAGCAGGGGTGCGGCGAAGCATGAGCGCGGTCGGGTCCAGCGCGGACAACGCACTCGCCGAATCCTTCAACGCGACCTTCAAACGCGAGACCCTGCAAGGACGAAAAAGCTGGCCGACCGAGCGCGAGGCCCGACTCGACGCCTTCCGATGGCTCCACCGCTACAACACCCGACGCCGACACTCCCGCCTCGGACAACGATCACCCATCGCCTTCGAGAACGCCCTCCACCGCACACCAACTACGCTGCCACAAGCCGCATAACCCGTGTTCAGAATTCGGGGTCAAGGCCCATCTTCCCGCGGACCCGTTTGCCCCATGTAGTGCATGAGCTAACGAGCTCGTGCACGGTTAGCGGTGAGACGTCGCAGTGCCAGGCGGAGCCGTGGTGCTCACGTCTGCCAAGCCGGGATCCGGTCTGCGGTCTGTTGCTGGGACAGTAGGCCGGCGATGGCTTGGATGGTGTCGTCCATGTGCTCGCGGCGGCCGAGGTGGCGGGCCAGCGCCCGCCAGTTCTTCAGGTGGGCGATGCCGTGTTCGACCCGGATGCGGCGTGAGGAGTGCGTTTTGCGCTGGCGCTCGTGCATTTCCTCGTACCAGTCCGGGGCGTTCTTCTTGAACTTGCGGTGCGGTGGCGTCACGACGCGGCCGCCGGTCTGTGCTCCGAGTCCTTGGTAGCCGGCATCGGCGAGGATCTCGACCGCTGGACCGTCGGTCAGGAGCTTGACCAGCCCTAACTCGCGGGCGTGGGTGATGTCCGCGCAGCTTCCGGGCTTGGTCGGGCTGCAGAACAGCAGCCGCCCGTCCCCGTCGGTGAACACCATGGCCTTCACGGCGTTCTGCTTGTTCTTGCCGGAGATGAACTTGTCCCGGTCCTTGCGGCCGACGGAAGGGCGGCGGACACGGATCTCGGTGCCGTCGATGATGCCGGTCTTCCCGGCCTGGCCGAGATGGTCAACGACCTCGGCCAGCGTTCGCAGCCGCACGTCAGGGCTGACCGTGCATCCCCGCTCCGCGAGCAGGGGCCGCACCTCGCCGATGGCACGGGTGACGGTCGAGCGGTCCACGTCGAACCAGCAGGCCAGCACGTCATGAGTAACCCCGTGGCGAAGGTGCACGAGCGTGGCCAGGAGCCGGTCGACGAAAACCATGCGGTGCTTCGCACCAGCGCCAACTGCACGCTTCCGCGGCCTGGACGCAAGCCTGGCCTGATGACGTTCATGCCACAACGGCCCCACCTCCGACACGAGTTCAGCGATCACAGCGGCCGACAAGCCCGTGATCCTCCGGTCGCTGATGATCGCTGTGCGCGTCACGTTCCCCACCACGCAGCCCATGATCGCCGATCCGAGATCGACGTCTCACCGCTAACCGTGCACGAGCTCGTAAGTCTTGTCCCGTAAATGATCTCTGAGGCGTGTGGACGTGGTCGGTGACCAACCCGACTGCCCGTCTATCCGGCGAGGTTGAGGTTGTGTAGGCGGGCGATTCCGAGCATGGCGTGGTGGACCCCGTCGCCCTTGAGGCGGCAGTCGCGAAGGATCTTCCAGGTCTTCATGCGGGCGAAGACGTGCTCGACGCGGGCGCGGACCTGTTTGTGGGACTTGTTGTGGGCCTGCTTCCAGTCGGGCAGCTCTTCGCCTTTGCGGCGTCGGTGGGGCATTACGAGCCCGGTGCCCGGATAGCCGCCGTCGGCGATCGTCATCGTCTTGCCGACGGCGGCCTTCGCGCCGGACTCCTCCCACGCCTTGCAGTCGTTGCGGTTGCCGGGCAGTGGCCGGCCGACCAGCACGATGAGCCGGGTGTCAGCGTCGATGACGACCTGGTGGTTGGTGGAGTACCGGTAGTTCTTGGACTGCTCGGCGATGGTGTGATCGCGGGTGGGCACCAGAGTGCCGTCCACGATGAGCACGGTGTCCTTGCGGAATCGCTTGCGGGGCTGCAGCGCGAGCGACGGGCCGAGGTCATCGATGATTCGGTCGGCCGCGGACTTCGAGATCCCGAAGAGCGGGGCAAGCTGGCGCAACGTGAGGTTCGTGCGCCAGTACGCCGCGACAAGCAGCACCCGGTCTTCCAGCGGAAGGGACCACGGGCGGCCCTTGCGCACCGGATCCGCACCCTCGCGGCGCAGTTCAGTCACCAACCTGCCGAAGACACGCGGGCTCAGCCCCGTGAACGGGGTTATCCAGGACGACTCCGACGCCGTGATCACACCAGACACCACAAGATCGTTTCATGGTGCCGGCACAACGTCGAGAATGCTCCCATGACTGAAAAGCTGGTGAAGTTTCTCAAGGCGCGGCTCGACGAGGAGGCCGACTTGGCCCGACGCTGCGACGGCGACGGATGCGGGGAATGGTCTGCCCACGGACACACGGTCGACTTCTGCCAGGTTGACCTCTCCGGATTCCACCCCACGATTGCTCTGCATGTGGCACTGCACGACCCGGCCCGCGTCCTGCGCGAGGTCGAAGCCAAGCGGCGCATCCTGGCCCGTCACGCCCGCGACCCCTGGCCGTGCCACGACCTACGTGACCTTGCCTCGCCCTACGCCGACCATCCTGACTTCCCCGCACGGGCCTGAAGCCGGGCAGCACACGAGCAGAGGACCCAGCAAGGCCGCGTGCTGGGCCGCGCGTCGCCCTCTGAAGATCGTTTACGGGACAGCCCTTAGCGGATCTCGAAGGCCGTGCACCCTTGCAGGCTGAATGCCTGAGGCTGTTCTACCTCGCCGACCAAAATATTTCAGAAGTCGCCGCTTATCTCCATATCACCGAACAAGCCGCAAAGGCAAACATCAGAATCGCACTCAAAGCTCTCCAAAGACTGATGGAGCTTCCCCGCCCCGTACATCACACGCCAATACAAGCCCGGAAAAATCAAAACTTGGACGGACATGATGAAGGTCCGGCGAAGGCCTGAGCACCTCAGGAGACAACGTGCCGAAGAAGAAGCGTCATCCCCGTCAGCCCGTCCGGCGCACGGACACCACGGCGACGAGGCAGGCATCCGAGCCCGCACCGGATCGGGCGGACGCGGATGAGTTCTACCCGCTGCGCGACCGCTACCCCACAGTGCAGGACGCCGTCCAGGCCGCGGAAGCCGGAGAAGACGTTGAGTGGCAGGGCGACATCGAGGGCCTCCCGATGCGCCACCGCCTCGTCCTGACAGGCGGCCAGCCCGTGATTGAGCAAGCCGTCCTCACGGGTTGGCCCCTCGACGCCATGATCCGCTGCGCATGGCTTCAGTCCGACACGCACGCCAACACCGAGAAGGCGATCCTCGCCACCCTCAACGAGCTGCACGAAGTCCTGCGCCTCCTCCTCGAGGAAGAGATCCGTGCGGTTCGGCCCGACTACGACGCGGCGGTGCTCACCGCTTTCGCGGAGCCGACCGAGGACGGCGGGCTGCCCACATTCGGCTGGCGAGCCAGGTACCCGGTGACCGACGAGCTCACCTGGGCCGACGCCTGTGACACGGCGGCGTGGAACATGTCGGTCTGCTTCGACGCCTTCCACCCCGCCATCGAGAACGTTCCGGAGGTCGGCGAGCAGGCCATGGCGGCACGGCTCCGCGGCCACGGAGCCCCACTGTTCCTCTGTAGGGGATGCCACCGGCCCCTCACCGACCGTCACCCACGCTGGACCGGTGTATGGGCAGCCCCGGAAGGCGGGCCGCTGTGCGAGTCCGCCGGAGAGGACACCAGCCCGGACGACGACGAGTTCGGGCACCCCCACCAACCCGCCACCCCATAGGGAACCGTCTGCCGGGCGGACAGATCACCCAGAGGAAGCCGACCTCTCCTCCGGCGCCCCGGTGACGGCTACCGTGGCAGTACGACCACTGGAGGACCCGATGAGCGCGCAGCCTGAGGAAGCCCCTGCCCCGCCGGCCCCGGCCGCCGCAGCCCACGTGCTCGCCCAGCTGCGGGCCGACCGGCGCGCGGGGACGTGGGTGACGGCCTTCGAGCGGGACTGGAACAAGGCTCTTGATGACTCCCGCCACACCTACAGCCTGACCCCGCTGCATGATGTCGTGCGTACCTGGCAGCTCCGCGTCGCCGCGGCTCCGGCCGTGGACGCCTACATGGACTCCGGTCGCGACGAGGCAGCCTTCGTGGACCTGGACGACGTCCTGGGTGCCCGCGGATGACCGCTGAACCGTGGGCGGTACGCCTGTCACCGCAGGCTGCGAAGACACTCACCGAGCTTCCCCCGGCCGCCAGGGAGATGGTCCGCGACGTCCTTGACATCGCGGTGCGCTCTCCGTGGGGCTGGCCGCAGTGGAACACCGGGGATCCCGAAGGCGAAGGCGTCCGCGCGGCCTCCATCGGCCAGCTTTCCGTCGTGTACGTGATCAGCCAGCTCACTCGGCACCTGGCGGTCCTGGACATCGTCTGGCTCGGCTAGCGACCTGGCGAACAAGATCCATGCAGGTCCGCGATGTGCTCGCCCCGCACCACCAGCTGCTCCCGCAGATGTTGCGCCTCGGCCATGGCTGGGGCGTGCTTCGTGCCGCACACGCCCCAGCTCGGCCCGCAGAGGGGCCACAGCCCGGCTCCTCGGCGCTTATCGGTCCCGGCGCAGCGATGTCACCCGGACGCCCGCGAGGGCCGTGTCCGCTCTGCCGGTCGTGGGCACCGCGGCGGTCATGGAGGTGTGTGCCGGCGAATCGTTCGGCTTCTGGGGTGTTCGTGGTTACGAATGCGAGATTTTCTCCTGGATGGTGAAGACGAAGCCGGTGGTGACGATGAACGCGCTGGCGCTCCAACCGACGCTGAGGAGCGGCGTCGCGTTGAGGTTGCCGACGATGAGGTAGGTGATGAGCGACGCGATGATGCCGGTCATGACGGCGAGCGCGATCTTCAGGTACTTGATCTTTGTGGTGGCTCGCTCCAGGTCCTGGGTGAGCGTCTGGTTCTGGGTCCGGAGCTGGGCTGGGGTGGTCATGTTCGGTGAAGTCCTCGGGGGGACGGGGTCGCAGCGCCTGGTGGTGCGAAGGGGGGTGCCAACGAGTGGCTGGTGGTTCCGGCTGCGCGGTTGTTGTTCCTTACGACGCAGGCCGGGCCCGTCGCGTGAGCGACGGGCCCGGCTCCCCCGAGTTGCTGCCGCGATGAGGTGTTCACCGTGACCGGTGACGTTGATCGGATTATTCAGTGACTCATGTGGTGGGTCGGATCACTCGTTGGCTTCTGACAGGAGACCGTTCAAGTGCTCATCCACCTAATCCGTAGCCACGTTCGGGCGCACCAGTCGGTGAGTGCGCAGCCGCGCGGCGGTGGCCCGCCGAGCGGGAGACCGCCCCCACGCCGGTGAACCGGTGAGCAGGTTGTCGACGAGCCGGTACGCGCGGATCCAGAGCACTGACAGCAGAGTCCGCACCACGGCGAAAGCGTTGGTGATTCGTTCGAACACAGTGATTCCTTCGGGAAGGGTGGGTGGGTGGGTGGGTGGGTGGGAGAAGGCGCGCCTAGCAGGGCTAGCCCTCCCCTCCGGTCTGCGGGTCGGGGGTACCGAATTTGCGGGGGGTTTCGGTACCCCAAGCCGTAGGCCAGAGGGAGGAGCTAGTCCTCCGCGGCGAGCCGGCGCATCACGGCCGGTTCGCGAAGCCTCCGGTTGGCTGCCCTGATCATCTGGCGCACAGCGCTGTCACTCGCTGCACCGACCAGTTCGGCGATGCTGCGGGAGTCGAGCCCGTAGTAGTGCTTGAGGATGTAGACCTTGTGCTGCTGCGGAGTCAGTTCCTCGCGCATGACTGACTGGACCCTCACAAGGTCCACATCGCGGTCGAAATCGATCACGATGCCGGTCTCGCTGAACTCGTCCAGGTCTCCGCCGGCGAAGGCGTCGGCCTGTCGGCCGAGCTGGCGGAGCAGGTCGGTCGCCGCGTTCACGCAGACGGTCGCCATGTAGGCGTCCAGCTTCGCGACCGGGGGCCCGGACTGCAGACGCTTGAACATGTGAAGGAGTGCCTCCTGCCACACGTCATCGATGTGTCCACGCGCGATGCGCTTCTCGATCACCCGCTTGAAGTGCTTCTCGCGGCTCTTCAGGTGCTGAATCTGCTCTTCGACTGATCGATCCTCGTAGGGACCACCGGACGACTGCGTCATCGGGCCGTGCTCCGATCATGAGTAGCTGCTGCCCCAGCCGATCAGGGGAGGTCGTAATCCCCCGGGTACTCTCATCGCCTGGCTTCTTTACACCAGGACGCTCGGCACTCGCCGAACGTGAGGCAGCATCACGAAGTTCTCGGCGCGGATACCCTGATGATCGCTTCGGGGGCTCCGTTGGATTTCCCGCTGGCCGCCGTAACCCTGTCCCGGCTGGCCGCGTGGGCCGTGTCCGCCCTGGGCAACCGTGGCGTCCCCTTGCCGATGACTGGCCGGAACCCGGGGGCGTTCAAGGCTCACCGGCGGCTCCGCGCGGTCAACGGCGGCAGCAACGAACAGGAGGCGTGATGCAGAGCAGTGCGGAGAACATCGAGGTTGTGGTCAGGATCGTGGACACCATGGTCGCCTACCGGAAGGCGCACGGCGGACTACCTGCCGACACGGACGGGCTTGAGAGCATGGCCGTGGCGATCGTCGAAGCCCTGGAGCGCGACGACTTCCGCATCGTGGATGTTTTGAGCGGCAGCCGGACCGAGGCGCCCACACCCGAACTGGCCTGACGGCACGGCAGCGGGGCGCCAGCCATCCCGGGGCCGGCGCCCCGCTTGCGTTCTGCACCCCGTCAGCTCGTGGTTAGCCAGCGAGCTGACGAGCCAGCAAGCCAGGTCAGGTGTCACCTATCCGTGCAGCAGTCCCGAGGTCGACTTCGTACCGTGCCAAGGTCAGATGGCTTTCCACATCCGTGGTTGCCTCAAGCGTGGTGTGGAGCTCTTCTCGGCCGTGAGCGAGGAACGCGTCGACAGAGGTAGTCACGAGGGGCGCGGGCGGCAGGGTCGCGGCATAGAGGGCAGCGGCCAGCCTGCCTTCGACGTCTGTGGTCGCGTTCAGTGCGGTGGTCAGGCGCTGCATAGCCGAGGCCAGCACGCCATCCTCCGGCTGGGCGGCAGGGCGCTTGGGTGAGCTGCTCACAGTGCACCTCCTTCGTCCTGTTCCTGGAGCATGCGCTCGAGGCTCTGACGTGCCCTGCGCAGGTTCTGACGAACGTTGGGGCCTGGGACTCCGAGCGCATCAGCGGTCTGCGTGGGTGTGGCCCCGTCGATTTCGAAGGCCATTACCGTGCGCTGCAGGGCAGGAAGCCGCCGCAGCAGCTGCACGAGGTCGACCTGCTCGGCGATGTCGCCACACGGGTCAGGGATGGTCACCTCGCCCAGAGCAGCGGAGTCCAGGGACCAGGTCTTTTCCTTCCCCTTGGCCTTGAGCCACATCCGCCAGGCGGTGGTCCGCAGCCAGGCTGCGGGGTGAGTGACCGACTCCCACACTCGGGCCAGCTGCACGAAGGCGCTCTGTACCGCATCTTCGGCATCGTACCGGCCCGCGCCCGCAGCGATCAGAAACCCGACGGTCGGCACGAAACGGGCCCGAAAGAGGACCCCGTACTGCTGCTCCTGTTCCGCCGACAGGACTGACTGCTCCTGCGGCGGCTTGGGCCGTTCCTCCACCAGGAGCCCGCTGCTCCGCTCGAACTCGGTGCGGGCGCTCTGAAGCAGAGCGCGCCAGGACCTGACGGTGGGGCGCCTACGCAGCAGGGCGCGTCGTTCCCGTTCGGTCATGCCACCCCAGACACCGAACTCGACCCGGTTGTCGAGCGCGTCGGCCAGGCACTCGGTGCGCACGGGGCAGCCGGTGCACACCGTCTTGCTCCGACCTTGTGCCGTGGACTGCACGAACAGGTCGTCTGAATCAGCGGTGGAGCAGGCCGCCTGTTCTGACCATTCAATGACCCACGATGACACTGCCGCCCCCTTGGCTTTCAGTCGTCCGCGGTCTGCCGACTTCAACGGTGATCTTGTCGTGTTCGTCGGTAACCCGGCTGCCGCAGGGCAGGCCCCGGATCATCTCACTGCGATGCCGGCTGCGGGTGCGAGCCATGCTCTTGTCGCCGTGCACCCGGATCCACATCCGCAACATGCCCGTTAGACAACCGGCCACAGCAACGAGGGCTGCAACCTCATACTCCAGCATCGCTGGCTCCGATCGATGAACTTGGTTGGTGCTGTCGAAGGGTCAGTGCCTGCGAGGGGCCGCTGCGTGACGTCGCGGCTGCATTTTTCTTTGGGAATCTTCCGACCGGGGCGAGCGGGACGGCCACGGGCGGGCGGTCTCCGTTCCTCGGCATCTGTGGCCGAGGACCTCGCCCGCGAGGTACTGCTCCGAGCCGCTGAAAGGGACCACGCCGCATGACCGACACGACGGGGGACCTATTCGGCCTGACACCCGGCGTCGCGCCGCCGGCCTCGCCGGTTGCTCCCCCGGGCGCGCTCCGAAGCGGGACGCCGCGGAGCCGGACACCTCCAGCCGTGCCGCTCCAGCGTGATGAGGTCACTGGCACTCCGGCCGAGCGCCTGGCCGTTGTCGAGGACGCACTGCGCCGGGCGCAGCTCACCGAGATGGGGAGTGTCCGCGCGGCCCGGGTCCGCAGGCGCATCGAGGCCGGGGCGGCGCTGGCGATCCTCGTGGGGGACGAGTTCCACAAGGAGGTCGGTTACGCGTCGCTGGACGAGTACGCAGCCACCGTGCTCCACATGGACCGTACGGCCGTCTGTGAATTCATCAAGGACGGCAAGTGCCTCGCCCTGGTGGCCCCGCTCGTCAAGGCGACGAACCGGCCCCTGCTGCCCGCACAGGCGAAGGTCCTGGCACCGATCGTCGAGACGCACGGGCAGGACAAGGCCCGAACAGTGCTGGAGAGGGCGGAGGCGGACGGCGGAAAGGTCACCGTCGCCTCCCTGAAGGCCGCGGCGCAGGAGATGAAGCTCGAGGTGGCCACGGCTGAGAAGAGCCCGGCACCGCGCCGCACCACCCCGGCGCCCCTGGACGTCATTGAGGCCGGGCTTCTTGCACTTCGCGATGTCCGTGCCGCGCTCGACAAGACCGCGTTCCGTGCTGGATGGGACGCAGCGGCCGTCGGCGGAGAGGCCGACGCCGAGCGTCTAGAGCAACTCCGGGCAGATGTCTCCGACGAGGCGCGCGCCATCGGAGCCGCCGCCCGCTGGCAGCCCAAGACACTCAAGTAACGAAGGCGCATGGAGGGGGCCCTCGATCGAGGGCCCCCTCCATGCGCGGGGCGTCTCCATGACCAGCGTGTGTATGCCGCCTGAGCCCTCATCTCGGCCCTTAGCGCGCTTGGTGGTGTAGTGACGCCGACGCTATGGCGGGCCTGTATCAGATGCGGCTCCCAGGATTGCCTCGCTACCCACACGCCAAAACCGACCCGGACCCCTCGCTGTGTCGGCGCGGAGGACATGACCTGCCAGCTATTCCAAGATGTCCAGCTCCGGAAGGTTGTCGATGATTTTCATCGTTTCCAGGCTGACCGTGACGATTCGCTTGAGCAGATCGATGATGTACCGCGGGTCGTCGGACCAGTCGTTGGGGTCGTTGACGATTTCCGAGGCCTTGTCGACCTTTACCTGGTAGCGGTCGATGATCCACTCGATCGCGGAGCGGGCACCGAGCTGGTAGCGGTACGCCTCTTCCGGGATGTTGGTCAGCTTGACCCGGGTGTTGTAGACGATCGTCGACCGGTCAGCCTGCCCTTTGATCTTCGGGATCTTCATCTTGGCGACCCGGTACAGCTCGCTGGGGGGCGTGGCGGACGCGTCGCCGGTCACCGTCTTGACGATGCCCTTGTACGGCTCGGCCTGTTCGTAGTTGATGTGCAGGTCGGCGAGCTTGCGGCCGGCCTCGGCGAAGCCGTGGAAGTCACGCACCTTGGGGATGCGTGGCAGGGATTTCTTCAAATCCGCGGCGAAGCGCTCGCGGTACTCCGGGGAGTGGAGCAAGCCGTAGGTGTAGTAGAAGACATCGTCCTTGGTGATGGCCAGGTCGGGGTACGTCTTGCGGTACCCCGCGAGGGCGGTGTCGGTGATGTTGTCGACACGCTCGTAGGCGTCGCCGTCGCTGGTGCCTTCGGTAGATGCGAAGAGGTCATCGCCGGTGCTCAGCTCGCGGTAGGCGTAGCGGGGGAAGAACTTGCCACCGCTGCCTGCTCCCGTGACGTGACGGTCGGGTAGGCGGTCGAGCATTATGACCGAGAACGGCACTGCGGACCCTTCTCCAACGACGTAGAAGCCGAGGTTCTCGTGCTCGGGCGTCGGGAAAAGGCGGGGGAGCTGGGAAACGATGTCGTTCAGCTGCGAGTCAAAGTACAGATGCTGCTTCGTGAACGGCCGGTACGTGGACGTGAAGAGACGTTGGCCGTCGAAGGCATACCGCCGCCCCTTCGCGATATTCGTCTTGTCCGGCCGGTTCCAGCTGATGTTCTTCGGGTCGTTGTCGATGTACCGGTCGATGTCGACTGCTGACGGGGAAGCCAGTGCTGTTTCTTCGCAGTGCGCCTCGAAGCCGCGGACCTGTTCGTTATAGAAATCGATCGTCGACTTGACGTTCTCCGTGAGCTTCGGTCGAGAGAAGTTGTAAACCCAAGAGTCGCGGCCAGTCATGAGGCCGTTGGAATGGAGGACGAAGACGGACCGCTCCCGCAGAGCCTTTTCCTTCTCGCCGATGGCCTGGAAGGTAGTGAACCGCTCGTCGCGTTGGTTGACCCAGTCACCCTCCGGACTCGGGGTGATCTGCTGCCATTCCACCGTATCGAGGGCCTGGCCGGACACGATGCGGAGCTTGTCCTCGAGGTTGAGGTAGTCGCCGATGTCCCGGTAGTAGAGCTGACAGCCTTCGCCACTGTCAGCGGCGGTTCCGCCCTTGACGAGGATCAGGACGGCAACGGTGCTTCGGCTGCCTGAGCCGAAGATCTTGCCGCCCTCCTTACGGGAAAGTTCCCCGGCTGTGCGCTGGTTGCCGCGCAAGTTGTAGCAGTAGATCGCGTCGAACTCGTTCACCAGGGAGAGGCGCAGTCCGTCGGCTGTGTTGCCGTCGATGTAGCCGCCGTTGGAGACAAAGGCGACTACGCCCTCGTCTTGAACGCGGTCGGAAGCCCAGCGGATAGCACGGATATAAGAGTCGTACAGCGACGTCTTGAGAGTGGCTGTGGACTGAGCGACATAAGTCTGTGCAATGCGCCTGTCTAGCGTCTCGTACTTGAGGTTCTTGTTGTCGTCGTTCTGGCTGTCCTGTCCCGCCGAGTACGGGGGGTTGCCGATGACGACGGTGATGGGCTGGGTCTTCTGCTTTTTGGCGCGTTCGCTGTTGCCTTCGAACACGTCCATGCCGTCGAGCCTCGCTGCGCCGCCCTCAGCGAGTTGGAAGGTGTCAGTGAGGACGATGCCTTCGAAGGGCTGGTAGTCGCCGCCGGCGAGGTCGTGGAAGGCGGCTTCGATGTTGATGGCGGCGATGTAGTACGCGAGGAGCACGATCTCGTTGGCGTGGAGCTCGCTGGTGTACTTGCGCAGGAGGTCTTCGGGCTTGATGAGGCCGGACTGCAGCAGGCGGACGGGGAAGGTGCCGGTGCCGACGAAGGGGTCGATGATCTGGACGCCCTCGTCGGACAGGGACTTGCCGAGGTGCTTGGTCAGGGCCTGGTCGGTGGCGCGGAGGATGAAGTCGACGACCTCGACCGGGGTGTAGACGATGCCCAGGGCCTCGGCTGCCTTCTTTGTCGCAGTTTTGAAGAACTTGTCGTAAAGCTCGACGATGACGCGCTGGCGGCCTTCGTGGTTGTCGATGCCCTCCGCGCGCATCCGCACCGAGTCGTAGAAGCGCTCGAGGGTTTTGGTCTCGGCGTCGAGGCCTTGGTCGTCGAGGATGTCGAGGATGCCCTGCATGGCCTTGGAGACCGGGTTGTGCTGGGCGAAGCCGTAGTCCTTGAAGAGGGCGTCGAAGACGGGCTTGGTGATGATGTGCTGGGCGAGCATGTCGATCGCCATGTCGCTGCTCACGTCGGGGTTTATGGTGGCCCGCAGCTCGGTGACGAATTCCTCGAAGGCGGCCCGCTTGTCGGGCAGTGCGAGCGCTGCCTTGATGCGGGTGACGTGGCGTTCGGCGATCTCAGCGACGTTCTTGGCCCAGGTTTCCCAGTAGTGGCGCTCGCCGACCTTGTCGACGATGCGGGCGTAGATGGCGTTACGCCAGTCACTGATGGAGAACAGGGCGTCCTGGACGTGCTGGGCGCTCTGGGCTTCCTTGTCCTTGGCGGTGTCCGCGGTGCTGGAGCCGTCCTTGTCACCGAACGTCTCGTCGCCCGGGCCGATGTGCCCGATGCCGATGATGTCGGGCTTCTTCTTGTTGAGCTCGATCTGGTTGACGGTCGCGTTGAAGCGGTCGTCGTGGGCGCGCAGCGCCTGGAGGACCTGCCAGACGGTCTTGAAGCGATCGTTCTTTGCGAGGGCTTGTTCCGGGCTCATCCCGGCGGGGACGGCGACGGGCAGGATGATGTAGCCGTAGTTCTTGCCCGGTGCGATGCGCATGACGCGTCCGACCGACTGGACGACGTCGACGACGGAGTTGCGGGGGTTGAGGAAGAGCACTGCGTCCAGGCTGGGGACGTCGACGCCTTCGGACAGGCAGCGGGCGTTGGACAGGATGCGGGCCTGGTTCTGGCCGGGGTCTTGCTTGAGCCAGTCCAGGAGCCGGTTGCGCCGAAGGATGTTGTAGGTGCCGTCGACGTGGTCGACCTCGCAGCGCAGGATCTCGTCGTCTGAGTCTTCGTAGGCGTCGACGACCTGGGTGAAGCGTTCGGTGAACTCCTGGGAGGCGGCGATGGAGCGGGAGAACGCGACGGCCCGCTTCATGGGGGCTTCGTCCTCGCCGAAGCCGGAGCCGTCGGCGAAGGTGCCGGTGCGCTTGGCCATCGCGTTCCAGCAACCGATGATCTTCGCGGCGTCGTCGATCCGCAGTTCGGAGTCTCCGCCGGCGAGGCCCTCCTGGAGGGTCTTGGCGACCACGTCTTCGTCCACGGTGAGGATGAGGACCTTGTAGTCGGTGAGCAAGCCTTGCTCGACAGCCTTGCCGAAGCCCAGGCGGTGGAACTCGGGACCGTACTGGACCTCGTTGTCCATCGAGGCGACGGCCGCCTCCGCGTTCTTGGCGTCCTGCTTGGTGTCGTCGCTGTACACACGCGGGGTCGCGGTCATGTACAGGCGGTGGTCGGCGCCGATGAAGTTGTCATCGTGGACGCGGACGAACGAGGACTCGTTGTACCCGGACAGGGTGACCCCGGTGGTGCGGTGGGCCTCGTCGCACAGGATCAGGTCGAACCGCGGCAGGCCCTTCTTCTGGGCGGCCGAGACCGTCGCGATCGACTGGTACGTGGAGAAGACCACCGTCAGGCCCGGCGTGGCCTCGACACTGGCCATCTGCGCGACCAGCCGCTCCGGGTCCGTGGTCGCCGGCAGAGCCAGGTCATGGGTGGCCATGTCCTGGTCATCGCCATCCTTCGCCTTCTGCTTGCCGACCTTCGTGTCGGAGCAGACGGCGAAGGCGCGCAGCGAAACCTCGGCCTCGTAGGACCACTCGCGCAGCGACTGCGACAGCAAAGCGATGGAAGGAACCATGAACAGAACGGTGGTGTGGTCGCCCTGCCCGGAGGCGGCACGCTCCTGCTGCAGACGCTCCGCGATCTTCAGGCTGGTGAAGGTCTTGCCCGTGCCGCAGGCCATGATCAGCTTGCCGCGCTCGTGCTCGGCGAAGCCCGCGAAGACGTCCTCGACCGCAGCACTCTGATGCGAACGCAGCGCCTTCTTCGACCGCAGAGTCATCTCGACCTCGTGATCCACCCCGGCTGAGGGCAGGTGCCACTCCACCGGGCTGTCCGCGATGTCGGACAGCCCGACCCGGGTGACGAAAACCTGCTGGTCGGCGAGCGCAGCTTCCGCGTTGTCGCTCCACTTGTCGGTGGTGGAGATGATCATCCGCCGGGTGAACGCACCCTTGCCGGAGGCGGTGAAGAAGGAATCGATGTCCTCCTTGCGGATCGTGTGGTGCGGCTCGTAAAACTTGCACTGGATGGCGCAGAACCCGCCCGTCTCACGGTCCTGGGCCACCAGGTCGATGCCCGTGTCCCGCTTGTCGTGCTCCGCACCCGGCCAGTCGGACCACATCCACACGCGGCTGAACTGCTCGGTCCACTGCGGGTCGGTGCTCAGGTACCGGACCATGAGCTCCTCGAAGCGGGTGCCGCGGTCCCGGTTCACGGCGAAGCCGTCACGGATTGCCTTGAGTACGTCGTGCACGGTCGTCGTGGTACCAGTCAACGCGCTTCCCACCCCACTGCGGTCCCAGCGCGCCGCTCACGCACCGGAAGATCAATGCCGAAAATATGCGCAATTCTATGGGTCAAGGGCATGATCCAGAACCGGAACAGTACGTGACACCGGGGAGGACCGACGGTTGCTCCCAGGCCGGATGTGACCGGTCATATTGCTGTCGAGACAGAGGTCTTCGGCGTCCGGCAGTGTCCCCGCCCTACCCGGTGCTCGGCGCCCTGTCACACCTACCCTTGGGTGACATCTTTGAGTTGCACTCTTGTGCTCAACCCAAGGGTTGCGGCATTCTCGAGACATGACAGAGAAGAAGCCCCGCCTCATCCCCACCGGCACGTGCTGGTGCGGGTGCGAGAAGGAAGTCGGCCTCGGCAAGTTCT
Source organism: Streptomyces sp. Alt3 (assembly GCF_030719215.1). Lineage (NCBI taxonomy): Bacteria > Bacillati > Actinomycetota > Actinomycetes > Kitasatosporales > Streptomycetaceae > Streptomyces > Streptomyces glycanivorans. The sequence continues at coordinate 275,429 of NZ_CP120984.1, forward strand.
TCGCCCCGGGCCATGACAAGGTCGCCGAAGCCGCCCTCGTCGCCGTCAAGTACGGCTCCTCCGTGCCCGAGTTCCTCCACACCCACGGGTACGGCCCCCACCACTCCGTCAGCCGCGCCGCCGTCGACGCCGGCGTCTGGGAAGAGTGCCACGAGTGCTCCACCAAGCCCGGCTACCGAGGGACACGGGAGAGCATCAAAAACCACAAGCGCAAGTACCACCAGGAGCAGTGAAGACCATGACCATTGCGCAGACCCTGGAAAAGCCCATCCGCGCCCTAGGAGGCACCTGGGACACCCAGCGCGCCGTCACGGCCCTCCGCGACGCCGGCCACGGCCACGGCGACCAGCGACAGCAGGAGAAGCGAGCCCGCAGCGCCCTCCGCGACCTCGCCACAGCCGGCGTCCTCAAAAAACCGAACTGGACAGCGCCACCTACCGGCTCACCATTCCTGCCACGGATAAGCACTGATCCTGGTGCGCCCTCGGCTACGCGCGGCGCAGCCGCACCTGCGCCCGGCGGCAGCATCAGCTACCTCGCAGAAGCGCCACCTCACCGCCCGAATCACCGCCCTTGCCGCTTCAGCCTGATGAGCAGCTCCTTCATGCACGTCTCCAGGGCGTCAGCGGCAAGGCCTTTGTCGGTCAGCTGATATCGGTACGGCTCGTAGCGGTCCTCCCGACCGCCGAGCCCACCAGACTGCGGGAACAGAATCCCGAAGATGCCCTGCGTCGCCCTCGCGGCCGTTGCCTCTGCGATCGTTGGCATGCGGCGGAGGAGCCCGAACTCCACGAGTGTCTGGCAGCTGTCCTCCCACGAGTCCCGAAGCAGATGGAAGTGCTCACGCTTCTTGGCGTACAGGTAGTTTCCGGACAGACGGTGCCTGGCCGGGAAATGGGCGCTCAGAAGGCGGAAGCTGAGCCAGGTGAAGATCTCCGATGGGTGGAGAACCTGCACCCACCCTTGGAGGAGGAAGTCGATCGGTATCTCGATCATCTGCTTGTCCACTGGCGGGACGGTGTAGTAATCGGGGGTGAGCGCGGCGGCTCCCCGCCCCGTTTCGTTCATCAGCCTGAAGGCCTGGTGGTCCCGGTACTTGCCTCCTCTCTTGAGAGGGATCTCGACCAGTGCTTGCTCGCCCAGACCTTCCAGGGTGAGGAGCGCACCTTTGACCTGGCGGATCCGTTTCGTCTCCTGCGTGCGCTCAAGAGCCCGGGCGTACGTGTCTGTCGTACTGCTGTAAGCCACATCGACGGCGATGAAGGCGTTCCATCCGCGGCGCCCACGAAATGGGCGGTCACCCCCCGTCCACTGAGCGCCCGGGGCAAGACGACACTGTGCCTCGAAGAGCGCCAGCAGGTAGAACCGGAGAGCGACTCCGCGAGGGTTCAGCAGCTGCGCCGCAGGAGGCTCCTCGACTACGTCAGGCCTGCGGATCACGAAGCTGTGGCGTAGACGAACCGTCTTCGGCTCACTGCCCTCACGCCACACATCGGCGAGTGTGCCGTTCACCGCTCGAAGCCGGCCGTTCTTCTCTAGCTCCCTGAGACGCCGTATCCGACGCTTCAAGGACTCCTCATCCCGGTCCATACGGCCCCCAAATTTTGGCGGATTGACCTCGACGGTTTAACCCGCAATGAAGCACTTAGCGGAGCTCTACTTTGCGGGTCAAAGCGTTAATGTACGCCCGTTGGCGGTCCCTGAAAGCCCTTCAGGATTGCAATCACAGGGGGGCAGGGTGCCCCGCTGGGCAGAACGCGGCAGCGTTCGTTCGCACCAACGCGAACGGCCCCGGTCGCACCCGGGGCCGCTTCTGCCAGACACTCGAAAGGTGCAACGAGCTTGACCACGCTACCTCCCTCTCCTGACGACACCAGTAGCCAGCCTCCGCTGATCAGCACTCACTCCGCCCTCGTGCTGATGATCGCAGTGATCATCGGTGTCACCATGGGGTTCCTGACCTTCTACAGCACAGGCCAGTCCTCGGCCGGCGTAATGGCCGGCCTGATGACCTTCGGAGCCAGCATCCCGGTTCTCCGCCGGGAGATTGGCCCCTGACCATTCCGGTTGGCCCCTCCATCAGAGGGGCCACCTCACTCCGCAACGGCCAGAACCGAGGCTGATGCCCCGAAGCCGACCGCCTTGGCAGGGCAGCCTGTCCTGCCAAGGCGGTCTGTGTGGCTTTGTGGCTCGATCCACCACCGGGCGAGGCGGACGAGAGCGGATCCGGTGGCTTCCTTGCCCATGGTGCGACGAACAGGTAGTGGGGTCGTGAGAGCAACGAACTTTTGATCGTGCCCCTCATCCAGGCGGCTACCGCCCCTGACACGGCACAGGGCGACGGAGGGTGGCACCCACACCGGGTGCCACCCTGCGCCACGTCCAGACCCGCCGAAGCTCGCCGCAGGTTATTCATCGAGGCTCCCCGCGGATCCGCCCTGCAGCTGCACCCACCCAGTGACCGACGGTTGCGCGAGCACCGGCCGCTCCGGCGCCGGCATCAACGCCTTCAGCTTCAGCGCCCGCTGGAGATCCGCGATGGGCTCACCCGACGCCGCCAATTGCTGCTGCAGATGGCGGCGTCGCCTCGGCCTGGGCCAGGGCCGGGCCCGGCCTCTGCCGAGGCCAAAGCGTGCACGTGCCATGCATGCTCCGGCTCGGCCCTCAGCGTCGCCGCGCTCTGCTTCTCGGCTGATCCGGGACTCCAGGGGCGGCGGGAGCCGTCTCGTCGGGAGGGGCGTGGAAGCGGAGGCCTGCGGCGAGCAGGTCGCTCCTTTCTGCTGTGCGAGGCCGCGATCTGAAATGCGGCTGGTCCATCTCATCTGCGCGATTAGCCCTCAGCTGATGGTCTGGCAGGCCCGCCTCAACTCGGTTGGTACTGATACGAGGTGATTGATCGTCAACTGTGAATGTGATCTGTGACACAAAAAATTGTACGCCCGCATATCTAGCGCCGTGGAAGGGGTCGCGCTACCCTGCCCCCAACGCGCGCGTTGGGGGCAGGGTAAGCGCCACCCCTTCCCACGATGCTAAGTACCCTAATGTCCGATTTGTGAAATTTTGGGTTCTGGGCTTCTGTCGGCAGGCTTATAGCTGTGCCGAGGCATTCGCTCCGGTCGTCACCGCTCAAAAAACGCAACGCCGACCAGCCTCCAGAGTTACCAGGCCCAGGAGCTGATCGGCGCGCTGAAGGGAACCCGAACATGAAGCAGGTCCTCAACGTCTTCCAGTATGCCGCCGGGTCAACCGGAGAACTATTGCGCTGGCTCTAGCGTCAGCTGCCACTGCAGAGAGCGCGGTGATCGCCGCCGTCGTGATCTGGGCACCGCCCGAGCGCGCAGCGCTCGTAGTCGCCCTGATCGGCCCACTCGCGGCAATAGTCGGCGATGTTGGCGGCCATGATGACATCAGCACACATCACTGGTCACACGTTTTGTTCACTGATCTGATCTGAATTCTAACATCTGGTTAGCATAAGCATGGTTCAACATA